>CAMYMX010000508.1 GCA_947259605.1 uncultured Polyangiaceae bacterium
GGGGATGCATCTACGATTCGCGCTCGCTCGACGGAGGTAGCCGAAGCGCCGATGGCGGACTGGGTGGAATCGGCGGCTCGGCCGGCGTTGGCGCAGCCGGCAACGGGGGCAGCGCCGGTGGCGCCGGCGGGAGTGCCGGGGCCGGTGGTATGATCTCGCTCCGCACACGCGGCACCTGCGAAACCTGCAAGAGCGATATAGATTGCGCAGACTCCGATCATCGCTGCGTCGAGATGACCTACCTGGCCCAACGCTTTCCGGACGAAGAGACGGGTTATTGTCTTCGGCTCGCCACGCTACTCTCAGAGGGTCCGCCGGCCACGTATGATTGCGAGACACCCTATGTCACCGTGCTCGTCGATGCGCGCAGTCTTTCAGGCGGTGCGCTCGATGACTACTGCAGTATCCGTCAAGACCTCACGACTTGTTCGGCGGTGCGCGCACATCAGGGGGCGTGGGACTGCACGAACCGCGGGGACGATGCCTGCCCCGAAGGCGGGTTCTGTGACTGGGTCCGTGCGGAAACTTGGCAGCAACTCTGCACGTACGCGTGCCAGGAAGCGTCGGAGTGCCAGGGACCGGGCGGCGAAACCTGCTCGCAAGTATACTGCGGCCGGTGACCGCAGCGACATGCTAGTACCACGGGTCGAGTACCTCGTCTGAACTTGCGGTCTTTTGCTGCGGCTTTGGTCGCGCGACGGGTTGGCGTCTTCTTTTGCGAATCGGGTTTCGAGCTTCGCGAGGCGAAGAGTGCGCCGGTGGCGACTCCACGGACCTTGCTAGGGATGCGGGGGGAGAGACATCCGGAGCTTCTCGCGAGACGACGTGGCTCTCTACTGGCTGAGCGAGCGGCGCGGGAGGGTCATGCTCGACGGAAACCAACGCTGGATCTTCGGCCGTTCGATCCGAGGAGGCGGCGTCCGCACCGTCGCTCGCGAACGCGCCCAAAGCAATCGCGCCGAAGAACGCCAGCAAGGATGCGGTCAACAAACCCGCCCAGACGAGCGGACGGCTTCGAGGAAAAAAGGCCCATGCACGCCAGCTGGTGTTGAGCGGTGCAGGCCGCCCTGCCTCGGACTGCTGCACGCGTTCGAGGTCGGCGCGGAGCTCATCCATCGACTGGTAACGCCGTTCCGGCTTCTTTTCGAGACACCGCCCAATGATGCGCTTTAGGCCCGACGAGATATTTGGCACATAGAGATCGATCGGCGTCGGACGTTCGTGTACGTGCTTGTGCAGGATCGCCACCGCTGTCTCGGCATCGAATGGAACTCGCGTCGAAAGCATTTCGTAGAGCAGCACCCCGAGCGCGTAGATGTCGGTCCGATGATCGATGGCAAGGCCGGCAGACTGCTCGGGCGACATATAGTGGGGTGTGCCCAGGATCTCCGTCTCCAAGGTCAACGGACTCGGCCCGTGCGCCACCTTAGCGATCCCAAAGTCGAGCACCTTGACGAAGTCCAGGTGGCCATCACGGTTGATGAGAAAGACGTTCTCGGGCTTCAAATCGCGGTGCACAATCCCAATCTCGTGAGCCGCGCCCAGCGCCCCGCAGAGCTGAATTGCAATGTGGCACGCTCGCTCGACCGGCATCGGTACTCCATCATCCGTCGCTGCGACGAGATCGACCCCTTGCAAGTGCTCCATCACGAAGTAGGTCGAGCCATCGGGAAGGGTTCCGAAATCGCTTATGTCCACGATGTGCGCGTTGCCAATTGCCGATGCGCTTTCCGCTTCGCGCTGAAATCGGGCCATCGCATTGGGATCCCGAGAGCTTCGCTCACGAAGCACCTTGATCGCGAACGTCTTGCGCAGGTGCGTATGGGTGGCGCGGTAGACGAGTCCCATTCCCCCGTGGCCGAGTAGGCTCTCTACGCGATAGCGACCGTCGATCACGGTGCCCAAGAGCCTATCGGCGGCTTGGATCGCTTGGGACACGACCAACTCCGCCGGACGATCATCATTGAACGTCAAGGCTAATGAATTCCGTTTTTTATGCATTTTTGCATTTTCATTGCACCACATCCGAGTGGCATCGGCAACTCTACCACCTGGCATTTGCCGCTATGACTTTATTTTTATACCATTACGGTGTCGATGTGCGGCTGGGGACAGAGAATGGCTTGCTGGATGGGCGCAGTAGTCGTCGCTGCCAGCGTTTTGTGCGAGGCGCTGCCGGCGCAGGCCGAGGCCGACGACGAGCCGGCCGAAGCACACTCCGCCAACGTCGATTCGATGGCGCGGGAGCATTTCGTTCTCGGACGCGCTGCATATCGAGGCGCTGACTACGAGCAGGCCCTAGACCACTTCAAGCGTGCGTACGAGCTGAGTCGCCGGCCGCAGCTCAAGTACAACGTCGGTATCAGCGCCGACCGGCTTGGTAAGAACGAAGAAGCGCTCGAGGCTTTCGAAAGCTACCTGGCCGAAAACGAGAACCCGCCGCGCGCGCAGGAGGTTCGCGAGCGGATCGCATTTCTTCGTCTGGCGGTGGGAGAAGCGAAAGAGCAGGAGCACTTGATGGAGGAGGCCGCGGCGCGGGCGGCAGCGGCCACCACCACCCTCGACAAAACACGGTTAGACCGGAAGATTCCAAAGGCCACAATCGCGGGAGGTTCGGTCCTGGCCGCCGCGGGCGTGGCGGGTGTCGGCGCCATGAGCCTAGGGCTTTCTCAGCGTGGCTCCTGCTTGGAACGCGACACGTCAGGCGTCTGCACCAACGAACGCACCGCGAGCCCCTGGACTTTCGTCTATGGCGCTATTGGCGTGGCCGCCTTGGCAGGAAGCGCAACCTGGTTCGCGGTCAGCCACCGGCGCACCAAACGAGAACGGGCAACCGTCTGGATGCTGACACCCACGGGGGTCTCCGTATCAGGCTCGTTCTAGGGCTCCGTCCGACGCAACCGTTGCCGGCTTGGCCGATTCGCGCAGCTCGGCGCCTTTGCGTCCGGTGATCGAACGGGGAACAGATCGTGCCAACAGATCGTGCCGAGGTCGGGTCATTCGGGAAGAGGCGTGCGGGACAGATCGTGCCGAGGTCGGGGAGCGTAGTAAAACAAAGGCCCTGTCCGCGCTGTGAGTCACGCGACATAACATTCAGCACCGCGAAATTCTGCGCTCATCGTCATCCCGATGGGCTAAGAGACCTGAAGCTCGGTGCTACTTGCACTTGCCGTTGTCCCAGCGGCCCTTCTTGCAGTGGCCCTTGTCGGGCTTGTCGGTGTCTGAGTCCGAGTCGCTGTCGGAATCGCTGTCGCTATCCGAGTCGCTGTCGGA
>CAMYMX010000509.1 GCA_947259605.1 uncultured Polyangiaceae bacterium
GATCGATGGGGCGCCCACCCACCTCCAAAAGAAGACGGCACGCCGCGCGCCCCAGGCGGGTTCTACGACTACCACGAGTCGGGCAAGAACCTGTGGCCCGAGCTCAGCACGGCGATGAGTCCCTGGATCCGGCGCAATGACGAGCAGCCGAGCGCCGACACGGTGCGGCAGCGCTACTTGTTTACGCAGTGCCTGGAAGCAGCCCGCTGTCTCGAGCAGGGAGTCATCACCGACGTACGCGACGGCGATGTCGGCGTCATCATGGCGGTCGGGTTCCCAGCGTTCACCGGTGGGCCGTTCACTTACATCGATAATTACGGCCTCTCCGAGTTCGTTCGCGACGCCGACGCGCTCAGCGCCCGATACGGCGCTCGCTTCGAGCCGCCCAAGCTTCTCCGTGACATGGTCACCGAGGGCCGGTCGTTCTATTCGTAACGCGTGCGTTGGTCTCTAGCGATAGCCTGCCGCCTGGAGCGTGAACAGGTGGGCGTACTTGCCGTCTTGCTTCATCAAGGATTCATGCGTACCTCGCTCGGTCACTTGGCCGCGTTCGAGCACCACGATTTCGTCGGCGATGCGGACCGTCGAGAATCGATGCGAGATCAAGATCACCATCTTGTCTTTGGCGAGGCGGCCGAAGCGTTCGAAGACGGTGGCCTCCGCTTCGGCATCCATCGAGGCGGTCGGTTCGTCGAGGACCAAGATGTCCGCCTCGTCGCGCATGAACGCTCGTGAGAGCGCGATCTTTTGCCATTGGCCGAGCGAGAGCTCGTGCCCGTCTTCGAACCAACGACCGAGCTGTGTCTCGTAGCCCGATGGCAGCCGCTCGATGAACTCGTGGGCCATGCCCTTTTCGGCAGCGGTCCGCCATCGCTCCGGGTCGCTGAAGCCTTTCACGTCCCCAACGCCGACGTTCTCGCCCGCGACGAGCTGGTAGCGCACGAAGTCCTGAAAGATCACGCCGATGCGCTTTCGAAGGACATCGAGACTCCATGCGTTGAGCTCGAGCCCATCGAGCGTGATCCGGCCTTCGGTCGGCTGGTAGAGCCGGGTGAGCAGCTTGATCAGCGTGGTCTTTCCGGCCCCGTTCTCGCCGACCAAGGCGAGCTTTCGGCCAGGGTGCAGGTGCAGGTTCACGTCGCGCAGGGCCGGGGTTTCGATGCCGGGGTAGGTGAAGCTCACGTTTTCGAACCGGATGCCATCTCCGGGCTTGGGGCCTTCGGTTGCCACGCCACTTTCGTCCGGTGACTCGTACTCGAGGTACTCGTAGAGGTTCGAGAGGTAGAGACTGTCTTCGTACATCCCGCCGATGGACGTGAGGATCGACGACAGCGCCGATTGCCCCTGTTTGAACACGAGCAGGTACATGGTCATGTCGCCGAGGGTGATGCGTTTGGCGATCGTCTCGATGGCGATCCAGGCGTAGGCGCCGTAAAAGGCCACCGTGCTCAACAGACCGAGCACGAAGCTCCAAGCACCCCGACGCAGGGTGAGCGCGCGATCCTCGACATACAGCTCGCGAAAGATCTCGCGATACCGATCGAGAAAGACGGGGCCGAGGTCGAAGAGCTTGACCTCCTTGGCGAAGTCTTCACGGGCGAGCAGCACCTCGAGGTAGTTTTGTTTTCGTGTTTCCGGAGCGCGCCAGGTGAAGAGCCGAAAGGCGTCCGCCGAGAAGCGCGTCTCGACGAAGAACGAAGGAACGGCTGCAACCACCAGGACTGCCAGGGCCCAGGCGGACAGTTGCAGCAGGAGACCACCGTACGCGATCAGCGAGAACGAGTGCTGCGCGAGCTGGAAGCTCCGCATCACCAAACTGAGGGGCCGCTGCGATGCTTCGCGTCGAGCGCGCGTCATTCGGTCATAGAGCTCCGAGTCCTCAAAGGCGGCCAAATCGAGGGTCAGCGCCTTTTCGAGAATCATCTCGTTGACCCGTTGCCCCAGCAGGGCACGAAGCAGCTGGTTACAGGTGCTGAGCCCTTTCTGTGCACCGGCCATGACGGCCACCAGCCCGAGCTCCAGCAGGACCCAGGTCAGCGCGGCCTGCTGGTCTTCGCTCGCACCTGTTTCGGCCGCGAGTACGACAGCGTCGACGATCAGCTTTCCCACCCAAGCGGCTGCTGCCGGGATCACGCCGGCGACCAAGCTCAACAACCCGAGCGCGAAGCTCAAGCCGTGACTGGTCGTCCACACCAGACCGAACCCCTGTTTCAGCTGGCGAAACACGCCGAGAAGCTGGGGCCGATCGAGCCGGGGCCGTGCATCCATCGGCCGAGTCTAGAGCGCCCGTCGCTTCGCGCCATAGCCCGGGTGCAAGCTCCGTGGTACCACTGCACAGGCGCGTTTGGTTCATGACGGAGCGAGACAAAGGTCCCCGCATTCGAAAGGTTCCCGCCGGGGATAACCGCCAGCGATTGGTTTGCCCCGACTGCGAGTACGTTGCCTACGAGAATCCCAAGGTCGTCGTCGGCGTGGTCGCGACCTGGGAAGACAAGTTGCTGATGTGCAAGCGAGCGATCGAGCCGCGCCGTGGTTTCTGGACCTTGCCCGCGGGTTTCATGGAGCTCGGCGAGACCCCCGAAGAAGGCGCATCGCGCGAGGCTTGGGAAGAAGCTTGTGCGAAGCTCGAAATCATCGACCTTCTCGCGGTGTACAGCCTGCGACACATCAGCCAGCTTCAACTCTTCTATCGTGCCCGCTTGATCTCGCCGGACGTCTCGGCTGGGATCGAGAGCGAAGAGGTGGGGCTCTTCAGTTTCGACGACCTGCCGGCCACCGATCTGGCCTTTCCTTCGGTCTACTGGGCGATCGACCATTTCCAACGGGTTCGAGGCGCAGAGTCGTTCGTTCCGTTTCGGAATCCGCCGGGGCACGGCGGTGAGATGAATCGTGGCCGCTGACACACGGCCGCGTCGCAGCTGACACGGCGAACGAGCACCGGCCGGCCAAAAGCCTGGGAATTTCGATTGGCATGGAGCGTGCTCTGTCCTCAGGCAGGAGGTCCCATGAACATCGAGCCCAAAATCATCATTCCCGTCCTCGCCGCCCTGCTGGCCACAGCGGCTTGCACTCCCGCAAAGCGGCAGAAGTCCGAGGCGATCGATCGACACAAACCAACCCAGGCCATGTTGACTTCGACGGTGCCGGCCGTGGCGCCCAAGACCATCGAAGAGAAGAAGCCCGAACCGCCCGTCGCGGACTTCGTCGAGGCGACACCGGTCGAAGCGAAGTCGATCGAAACATTCCCGTCCTTCGAGCCCGAGCTCGAGACCC
>CAMYMX010000510.1 GCA_947259605.1 uncultured Polyangiaceae bacterium
GAGCAAGCCTTGGTGGCGCTGGGGCTTCGGCTGGCTTGGCGCGCCCAAGATCTCGCTGCTCAAAGGCACCATGACCGAAGGGGTGCGTTGGAAGCTCGTTCACAAGCACGTGGTGCAAGATGTGATTGTTCCAATGCGCGAGCTCAAGCGCGCCGTCGAAGAGTTCGACAAGCGCTTCGAGGTGTACCCGTTGCTCGTGTACCCGATTCGGATTTACAACCACGGCGAGTACCAGGGTCTGCAGCCGAAGCCCCGTCAACTACAAGCCGGCGAACGCTGGGATATGTTTGTCGACCTCGGCGCCTACGGGATTCCCCCAGCCGTCAAGCGAGGCGAGGACTGGGACGCGGAAGAACATGTCGCCGCCACGGAGCAGTTCACCCACGAAGTCGGTGGCTTCGTGCCGCTCTATCAGGATGTCTGGATGAATCGCGGCCAGTTCGAGGAGATGTTTGACCACCGGCTCTACCGGCGAATGCGGGAAAAGCTCGGCGCTGTCGGTGCATTCCCCGAGGTCTGGGATAAGGTCCGGCTGCAGCCGGAGCTGAGGACGGCGCCTTCCCCAATCGCGGAAGGCGAGGCGGTACCCGACAGGGCCGGCCACCGAGCCACGTCAGCCGACGCCTGAGCTGCAGTGGGGCCGCTGCAACTTCGGTCCTGTTCATGCTAAGTCGCGACACGATGGTGGACAGGTCCAATCGCGCTCTGCTCGTACCGACCGCGCTCATGTTCGGCGTCTGCCTCATGGTCACGCAAATCGCGCGCGCCCAAGTCCCCCCGCCAACATCCGACGCGGCTAGCCCCGAAGCGGCTGCCCCCGAAGCCCCCAAAGAGCTGATGGGCGCGGACTTCGCCATCGAAGCCGGCGCCGTGGAAGAGCGACTCTCGCGAATCAGGACGGAGATGTCGCTGATCGACGTGCTTGCAGAAGTAGCCAAAGCACTCGATGAGGTAGATGCATCGGGGGCGGAGCTTCTCGAGAGCTTTGCCGCACTCGAGACCCGACGGATGATGAGCTCCGAGCTCAACAACTTGCGGGCTCAGCTCGAGTACCTCGACGCGAGAACCGACAGGCAGATCGCGAAGCTGAGCAACTATGGAGCCGAGCTCGAAGCGCTGTCGAGTCAAAACGACGAAGACATCGAGCTCTGGACCGCGGGACTGAAACGAGCGCGACGACGCGCCGTCCCCAAGGAAGTCCGCGATCGCACTGCGTCGATCCTGCAAGGGCTTCGAGAGGGCAGTAAAATGCTCCAGGCCAAGACCGGCGAAGTGCTTGCCTATCAGTCGCGGGCCCTGGACGTGCGCGACCAGCTTCGCATAGCGCAGCAGAAGGTTAGTGTCGCTCTACGTGCCGAGGCCGACAGCGTCTTCGAGCAACAGGAGCCGCCTATCTGGAAGGCTGACGAACGCCTGGACGATCAGACCGTGCGCGAAGGCTACGACTTGAACTTCTCGTGGCCGGCCGTCAAGGATTACCTACTCCGGAAACGCACGCTGTTGATTCTTCAGCTTCTCATGGTGCTCCTGCTCGGGTTTCTCTTCACGAAAGCTCGCGCGACAGTGGCCCAAAGAATCGAAAAGCGGCAGCAGGACTCAGGCGTCGCCTGGGAAGACCAGGCGAGCCAGGCGCTTCGTCACCCCTGGCCAGCGGCCCTTCTCGTGAGCCTCGCGATGGCGCGCTTGTTCCATTCGGACCGCACGGTCGAAATGATCCTCCTCACCTGGCTCCTCGCGCTTCCGCTCTGGTTTGTCGTCTACAAAGAGATGGTCCCGGCGAGCTTGCACCGTGCGCTCATCGGGCTCGGTTTCCTCGGAACGTTCCATTTCGTCGTTGCCTTGGCCTCGGGACACCCCGAGATCGAGCGGGCCTTGTTGCTCGTGGAGGTGCTCGTCGCTGGTGCCGGCGCAGCGTGGCTCATCCGCTTCCTACACCGTTTAGATGTGCCGAAGCGCGTCCGAGAGGGTCTGTGGTTCTCGGTGACGAGCGTTTGGGCCTGGCTCGCACTGCTCACCACCGCGATTGGCGCAGGCGCAGCCGTGCTCGGGTACATCTTTCTCGCGACGGAAGCCGCGGTCCTCGTCGTCATCGGAACGATCGGGGCAACGGCCTACATGGCCCTGGAGCGGATCATCGAGGCTGTCGTCTTGACCGGCGTACACAGCGGTCGCTTCGACGTCTTCCGCATGGTCCGGGCCAACCGGACCGTCACCGAGAAAACCTTGAGCCACACCATACGTTTGATCACCGCTGCCGTTTTTGTCTGGTTGCTGGCGGACATGACCTCGGCCTGGCGACCGTTGGGGCGGGTCCTCGGGCGCTGGCTTTCGTCGGATTTGGGGATGGGCCTCACGGACGTCGGGGTAACCCTTGGTGACTTCTTCGCCTTCTTCATCGTCGTGTGGGTGAGCTGGATCATTGCGCGATTCGTGAGCTTTGTTCTCAAGGAAGAAGTCCTGCCGCGCCTTCACATGCAGCAGGGGGTCCCGTTCGCGCTGACGACGTTCACCCGCTACGCGATCATCGCCATCGGCTTCGTCGCCGCCATTTCCGTGCTGGGCGTCCCGCTCGACAAAGTGACCATCGTCTTAAGCGCGCTTGGCGTCGGCATCGGCTTCGGACTTCAGAATCTGGTCAACAACTTCGTGTCGGGCTTCGTCCTTTTGACGGAACGGCCGATTCGGTTGCGGGACAAAGTCGAAGTCGACAACATCCTCGGAAACGTGAGCAGCATCGGAATTCGAGCAAGCACGATTCGCACCTTCGATGGCGCCGAGGTAATCGTCCCGAATGGCGACCTGATTTCCGGCCGCGTCATCAACTGGACGCTGGCTGCGCGTCAACAGCGGGTGACCATCCCCCTCGGCGTAGCGTACGGCACCGACCCCAATCGGGTGCTTGGCATCCTGAGGAAGGTCGCAGACGCCAACGAGAAAGTCTTCAAGAGCCCCGCGCCGCTTGCGCTGTTCCGGGGGTTTGGTGAGAGCTCCCTCGATTTCGAGCTGCGGATCTTCATGGACCCGTCAGACGTCTTGGACGTGCCGAGCGCAGTGCATGTGGCGATCAGCGAGGCGTTGAAGGAGGCGGGCATCGAGATTCCGTTCCCGCAGAGGGACTTGCATCTCCGCGGAGTGCCGGAGGGGTTCACTGGCACTGACGCTGAAACCGGCACTGACACCGGCGCCGGCACTGGCACTGGCACTGGCACTGGCAGTGACTCCGACACTCGACGGTAGCGTCAAGCAGCCGCTTGGCCGTAG
>CAMYMX010000511.1 GCA_947259605.1 uncultured Polyangiaceae bacterium
TGATGGCCGGGTCGAGCGTTGCCGTGAGATTGTCGACGTTCGACATCATGAGCACCCGGCCGCCGCGGTCGCGGAACGCCTTCAGAATGCCGGAGCGCCGAAGCGCAAACGTCAGGTCTCCGTGCCCGGGGGCGTGCGGAGAGAGCGCGCCGGAGTCCTCTCGAAAGAGCTCCCCATCGGGCGCGATACGCAGCGAGATGAACTGCGAGAAGGTCTCGATCGGAACGCGCTCGGTGCTGAGCGGCTCGGCCATCGTTTGGATCGCTTCATCGGTGGCGAAGCTCGACATCAGGTAGACCGGGATCGTAGCGTCGGCGCGCTCTGCCACGGCCGCGATGTCCTCGAGCTTGAGCTCGAGGAACGACCTGCCGTCGAGAACCTCGACAGCGGCTTTGACGACGCCCCCGAAGCGAGTGGCCATCCCGCCTGCGAGAATGACCGCCGCGACTTCACCACGCCGCATCGCTTCCTGACCGCGCTCGGTCATGGCCCGGCGCAGGTCACTCCCGAGCGGGGGCAGTGCTTGGAGGTCGCCTCCCTCGGGCGGTTCCACCTTGCCCCTGATCCGGTTTTGGGCCTCCCCGAGCTCCCCGCGGAGCATCTGCTGTTTCAGCTTTTCGAACGGGATATCCTCGAATCCGTACCGTTGAAGAAGTTGCGTGGTTGCGGCGTCTATTTCTCGTGAGTTCATCAGAATTGCCGAAATCCAAGCACTTTCCACCCGGTCTGTCGAGCGGGCCGCGCTTGCTCCGCACCGGGGGGATGACGGAACGCCCAAACGGACATACAGATGAAGGAGGACCCATGGTTTCCCTAGTTCGGCTTGTTTTGCTTTGCGCAGCGTTAGCGCCGATCGCACCCGCCGCCGCCGACTACGATGGCGAAGACGGCTACGCTGGGTCGACGGGCTATGGGTTCGAAGTCTCGCACGACGGCTACCAGCGAGAAGGCCAGACCGGCGCAACGCCCGACGCGACGACCTATGTGGTCATCGAAGCCGAGGACGGCACCACCGAGGTCGTCGACGGCGATACGGTGATTGTCGTTCAGGAACCGGAGCCGCTGGCGGCCACAGAGCAGGCGCCGCCAGCTCCGCAGACGGTCGTGGTCGTGCAACCCGAGGTGCAGTGCCCCGGGGCGATCTGGGTCGATGGCTACTGGGCCTATACCAACGGTGAATACCTTTGGGTCGACGGGCACTGCGTCGTCGAACGGGTGAACTACGTCTTCGTCCAGCCGCGCTGGGATTTCTACTCGAATGTCTGGTGGTTCGTGCCCGGCTACTATCGACCCTGGGGCGTGTATGTGGGCTTCGGCTACTACCGACCCTGGCACTGGTATCCGCCCTATCATCATGCGTATTACCGCACCCGCCATCCTGTTCCTGTGAACAGAGGCGTTCCCTATCGACCCACTACGGTCCGAGCGAGGACGCCCGCCGCGCGTCCGAGCCGAGGCGTCGTGAGGCCCACGGGCTCGGTCGGCCGCGGGCGTACGATCCCGACGCGCACCCAAACCGTGACGCGGGCGCCGAGCAGACAAACCGGAACGGTGACACGTGCGCCAAGCGCCCGGACGGGAACGATCACGCGCAACCGGCCCGGCACGGGCCGCGTCGACTCGGTCAACCGCACGCGAGCGACGCCCGCGAGAACGGTGGTCGTCCACCGTCCTCCTAGCTCGGCCTCAGCAACGAGAGCGATCGGTCGCTCCGGCGGGGGTCCCACGCTCACGAGGTCAGTCCCACGATCGAACGCCGGCAATGCGATGGTCAGCCGGCCACGCGTGAGCCCCTCGCGCACGAGCAGTGTTGTCAGGCGACCGGCATCCACGCCTTCACGGGCTAATACGGTCAACCGCCCCGCAAGCAGCCGTCCGAGCTCGGGCCGCGCCAGCAGCGTCCAGCGCGCCAGGCCGAGCTCGTCCCGGGTTGGGGGGGTCAGCCGACCCAGCTCTGGGTGGTCGCGTCCCAGCTCCTCCGGGTGGTCGCGACCGGGCGGAGGCTACGGGAGGTCAGGGTCGGGCGCTTCTGGCCGGGCCCGCAGCCGTTAACCCCTCGTCGCTCGTCGACTCTTTGCTAGGCAGCGGGGACGGTGTAACTCTATACGGGGAAGTGCATTTAACCCCCTAGAGCTTCCGTGCGTCGACGTTACAGAGAACCAGTCGCCATTGCTTTCGCGCTTGCGTTGATCGCATCGCTGTTTGTACACCTTCCCGTGTACGAGGTTCTTGGCGATTTGGCGGACCGCATCCGGTTCCAGGAGGAAGAGGCACGGAAGGCCGTCACCTTCGAGCCGGCCGAGGTCGACTTCGAGGTACCCGGAAGCGTGGAGCCTCAGCGGCGCAAGAAAAAGGCGGCACGAGAACGCGAGAAGGCGAAGCGCGAGCGCCTCGCGAAGGCGGTCGAGGCGCAGGCACGCGCGCAGGCCCAGCAGCAAAAGCAAGCGCCGCCGCCCGAGCTCACATCCCCACAAGCCGTGCAGCAGCATAGCACCAACCCCAATCTCGAGCCGGACAACCCGCAGTTCATCGCCGAGGAGAACAACCGGGTCGAAGAGCAAACCGTTGCCCAGGTTCGCAACATGATTCGCGACGACGCGCTTCCGTCCCCCGGGTCGCAGCAGAAACCCTCCGACACCCTGGAAGAACAGGGCAACTCCCGTGAAGAGAAGATCGCCGAGCTCCGCAACAAGGACGGCAGCGACGCGCGCAAGGTCACCGAAGAGGAAGCCCAGCGCAAGCGCCCGGACAAAGCGATCAAGGCGGACCCAATCCAGGCCGAGCGCGTGAGTCGCCAAGCGCCGGACGGCCAGCGATCGAGCGACGCCGGCGACCGGACGGCACAGGCTGCCGAAGACACGCTGACGATTACCGATCCCGCTGGGACGTTTAGCATTCGACGACCGAGCAACTCCGCACAGGGCGGTGGCGAACGGGCCAGGGGTAAAGGCCCGGGCGGCAAGATGGCTTGGTCGCAGTTCGAGGCTGCTGTGGGCTCGGAGAAGCTCAATGAGGATCGAAGGGCCTACCTTGCGGAGCGCAAGTCGTCGCAACGCGGAATCGCTCGCGAAAAGACTTGGAATGAATTCCGCGCAGCGATCGAAAACTACGTGCCCGGCGTGAAGCGCGGCGCAACTACGGCGCTGAACGCGGCGGCATCGCCCTTTGCAACGTACATCGCGGCGGTGCACCGACGCATCCACCAAGAGTTTGCGGACCGGTTTCTCCGGAGCCTGCCGATCGGCGGCAGCCCGTATCAA
>CAMYMX010000512.1 GCA_947259605.1 uncultured Polyangiaceae bacterium
GGGCGTTGCTGAGGCAGCAGGGCTACCGAATGCGAAGCGGCGGCGGAGCCACGTTTGCAGATCGCGTGGGCGAGCTCGACTTACCTGAAGGCCTGCGAGTGCAGATGGCGCCGCTGCTCGAGGTGATGCGCTCGGTCAACGCGCAGCTCAAGGCCGCGGGCATATCACCAAAGCCGGCAACCGGCGCATGCGTTCACTCTTGGTGGAGGCGTCGTGGCTAGTGCTCCGAAGTCAACGCGCCGACACCGAAGCGCTTCGCACGTGGGCCAATCGAATTGCGCTCCGGCGAGGCAAGCGCATCGCAGCAGTTGCCTTGGCGCGAAAGCTCGCGGGCATCTTGTTTGCGATGTGGCGCGATGGCACCGACTTTGGACAAACAAGAACCTCTGCAGCGCATGCTGCGTAACCCCAAACCATCAAGGAGACCTGACACACACGTTTTGCCGCGATGAGTCCAGATTGTGGGGGCCGAGCGCGTTCTGGTCACTGGCCACTTTCGTAGCGCCGACAAATAGATGGCGCCGGCCGCCCCTCGAATCTCACCATGCGCCGCAGCCACATGCTGCCCCAGTCGAGCGCGAACAGAAGGATGACGACCATCTCGCCAAGACGGGTCAACAACCCGCAACATTGAACTTGACAGGGGACGCCGCTTCACAGAAGTGACCAGAGCGCAGGGCAAGCGGGAGTACTACAGGGTACGGTAGTAAGAGATCGGGTTCCGTACGTTTGACACCGATACGCGGGAAAACCGAGTGTCCGCGTAGGGTTAGCGTATCGCTGACAGCAGGGTTCGATTCCCACCGCCTCCACCCGGGCTAGCTTTCAATGCCCGTCGCCCTAGCGTGTCGCTTCGGTGCATGCTCGCTCGAGCTCAGCAACCAAATCGCTTCGATCGAGTGCTTTCTCGAGGAGATCGAGCGTTTCCCGCACACGCAGGTGGTTCAGAGCAGGGCCCTGCGCGGCGATGATGGCAATGACATCATCTCGATCCTTCGGGCGACCGCTGAGAATCTTCATCGCGACTACGTCTTCTGCGGCGGCGACCGGAACCGTCGTTCCGCCCAGGTCCGCGGACTCGACCCGAGAGTGGAACAACTCCTCGAGGCCGGGGCCACCAAGCACGACGTCAGCGTTGATGCCCGTTGCGAGATGAACGAGCGGAAGAACCCGAGTCTCTCGGACGAAGTCTGTCTCGACCCCACGCAGCTCGAAACCGTCGGCTTCCAGGGCTGTCACGAGCGCCTCCGTGGTGAGGTCGCCCGCGAAAACCGTCACGTCGACGTCTGCGGTCATTCTCACTGCACCGTGAACGAGCGCGGCCTGGGCGCCAAAGACGTACCAGTCCAGCTCTAGCAGCTCGAACGTGCCTCGGAGTGAGCTCAGGACCTCAGCGAACGGCGAAGGCATGCGCCGCCTGGTCCAAGAGTTGTTTGAGTCGCACCTGAGAGCTCAAGTCGGCCGCCGCGTAGCGCCCACCGGGAAAACCTTTCCGTGCAACCCGGGCATAGTCGAACAGCGCGTGACTCGCTGCGACCGTCGCGCCTGGCCCCTCCGCACGAAAGCGTCGCGCCCAGTGCTCGCGATCGGAGTCGGCTACCTTCGCCCAATCCCTCTCCGCGTACTCCCGGATATGCTGATCCTTCATGGCTACATTCTAACATTCTATTCAAGGCCCGTCTCCGCCTGTGCCTCCTCAAAACCCCGTCGACCGTACAATCGTTGATGTTTCCACGCTCGAGGTCAGGCTCGCCTACCCTGTGCCTCCTCAGAACCCCGTCGACCGTACAATCGTTGACGTTTCCGCGCTCGGAGTCGAGCTAACCTACCCCCGATGCTTCACTTGCTGTACGCCCTGCTCGCGACCGCCCGATCGAGCCTCCGGCCGCAGCGCGAGCTCGCTCTCGAAAACCTCGCCTTGCGACAGCAGCTAGCCATTCTGCATCGCAAGAGCAAACGCCCCAAGCTCCACAAAGCGGACCGCGCATTCTGGGTCGCGCTCTGCCGTCTGTGGCCAGACTGGCAGAACGCCCTGATCCTCGTGAAGCCCGAAACCGTGATCGGCTGGCATCGCAAGGGCTTCAAACTCTACTGGACCTGGAAGAGCCGACACAGAGGCGGGCGTCCACCGATCGATCGAGAGATCCGGGCGCTCATCCGTCGAATCGTGCACGAGAACCCGACTTGGGGAGCGCCTCGCATTCACGGCGAGTTGCTCATGCTCGGTCATGCTCGGCTTCGAGGTCGCAGAAGCCACGGTGTCGCGCTACATGCCGCGTTGGCGAAAGCCGCCGTCACACTCCTGGCGTGCGTTCCTGCGGAACCACAGCAAGGACCTCGTCTCCATCGACTTCTTTGTCGTGCCCACAGCCACGTTTCGCATCCTGTACGTGTTCCTCGTGCTCGAGCATGAGCGCCGACGCGTCGTGCACTTCAACGTCACCGAGGGTCCGTCAGCACCATGGACGGGCCAGCAGTTGGTCAACGCCTTCCCCTACGACTCGGCTCCGAAGTACGTCATCCGGGACCGAGACAAGATCTATGGCGCGGCCTTCGTTCGCCGAGTGCGTGCGATGGGGATCGAGCAGGTCCTCACCGCGCCGCGGTCCCTTTGGCAAAATCCATACTGCGAGCGCGTGATCGGGACCCTTCGGCGGGACTGCCTCGACCACGTCATCGTGGTCGGAGAGCAGCACCTGCGGTGCATCCTGCGGAACTACCTCGAGTACTATCACGGATCGCGGACCCACCTCGCGCTCGGCAAGGACGCCCCTGAACACCGCAAGCGCGAGTCCATCGATGGAGGCAAGGTCATCGCCCTCCCGATGGTCGGCGGGCTGCATCATCGCTACACACGACACGCAGCCTGAGCGAGAGTCTCGGTCCCACAACGAACGTCGGCCGCGAGCCTAAGCTGCGCGGGGGCGAAGGCGGATGCCGCGCTCGACTCGCAGATACCGAGCCGTCGGCAATGCATGTGAGGGTCCGGGCTCTGTCCGCTTGGTCACCCTCGCGAGCATCCCGGCCAACATCTCGCGACGCACAACGTTTTGAGGAACGACACCCTGTCTGCGCTGTGAGTCACGCGACATAGCATCTAGTACCGCGCAATTGGCCCCTCCACATGAGCCCGATGGGCGAAGAGAGCCGGGTCACCTTCGGGATCATCACGGCTCACAGCTCGCGATGGGCAACGTTTTGAGGAACGACAGGCTTCTCTAGGCTGACGGGGGCCTTCACGCCCGCCGCGCACAGGCG
>CAMYMX010000513.1 GCA_947259605.1 uncultured Polyangiaceae bacterium
CAGCCCCGTGTCGCGCCTTTTTCCGCGCCCCAGTATCGTCCTACGCCGTCGGCAGCGACCCCTGCCTCTGCACTCTGGGTTGCGTCAGAATGGGAGCATAGCGCCAGGCGAAGCAGATGAACCCGAGACACCATGCTGCCGCCGACGCCGCCAATAACACGCGGGCTCCCGGACCGAACGTGGCGGCCACCCGGCAAATCGCCGCGATCGTGATCAGAACATACGCCGCCGTGAGCAGCGGGTGGCTCTCCAGGGGTCGGCCGGTGTGACCCAACGCAGCCCTGCTCGCAACGGCGAGAATCATGGTCGTGATGGCGCCGGCGGTCAGCGCATGGATGCCTGACGTCCGCGGAAGAAGTCCGACATCCGCGACGGTCAGAAGGAGGACCCCGACGGGGAGCCAGAGGAAAGCGACGTGAAGGACCCAGACAAGAGGCTCCTCGCCGCCTTGGATGCCTTGCCAGCGCGCAAGCCGGATGAATAAGAGGACACTGGTCAGTAGCCCAAGGACGGCGGTCCACCTCGCCGGAGCTTCTGCGAGTTGAGAGATGGCAAACCCGACTAGGAGCGCGCTGCTGAGCAGATCGAAACGGTCAAACGTCGGCGGCAGCTTCATCGGCTGGTGCTTCTGATCCGCATCTCGACGTTTCAACCAATTTCTAGTGAAGGCAGGGATGATTCTGCCACCGATCAAATTGATGAGCAGCACGACGAGCCAAAGACCGGAATTCAGTGCGGTCATGCTCCAGCCGGCGCCTCGCATCACTCCCACGAAAAAAACGGCGTTACTCGCTACGAGCAGGCCAAGGATCAGAAGCACCTTGTAGTTGCGCTCGTTGCGTGCACCGATGATTTCGCGGCTCATCAAGGCAAAGAGCAGTCCGCCGTATCCAAGGTCGGCCACGATGGCCGGTATCAGCAGGCTCTGAGATGGCAGGGAAAGAAGGACGCGCGCAAGCAGCCAAAGAAAGCTGAGAACCAGCAGCGGAGCACCCGACACGGGCGCGCGGTTGGTCCAGGTTGCAACGGCGGTCAGCCCAAAGCCACCGATCGCCGCTCCGGCGAATCCGAAGATCATTTCGTGCGCATGCCACCAGCGGGGCCCACCGAGCAGCACCGGAAAAGGCAGATAGCCGAGCCAGGCGCCTACCCACAGGGGCACCACGACGATCGCGTAGATGGTGGCGAGCAAAAAGAGGGGGCGAAACGCGTAGCTGAAGAACACGGTCACGGAAACACCGTCGCTGGCACTGACGCTGGCACTGACACTGACGCTCCCGCAGACACCGTCAGCACCTACTGCGCTTCAATCCCATACGATCTGAGCTTGCGCTGCAGCGTCCGGCGGTCAATGCCGAGGGCCGCCGCCGCTTTGGTGATGTTGCCCTCCTTCTCGCGCAGCACGCGCTCGATATGCTCGCGCTCGACGTCCGCAAGGCTCGTGCCACTGGGCGGCTCGAGCCCCGGCGGGGGGGTCGACTCTCTCGCGTTGCCGAAGACGCTGGCCGCGATCATCCGGCGAACCAAGTCGCCGTCGAGAGTGTCGGAGATCGCGAAGAGCGATGCGCGTCGCAAAACGTTGAGGAGCTCTCGAACGTTGCCGGGCCAGTCATACTCTCGAAGCGCTGCGTGCGAGTCCGCGTTGAGCGTGAGGTCGTTCTTGCCGAGGCGCACCAACAGGTGCGTCGCCAGCGGTTCGAGGTCTTCGGGACGGTCTCGCAGAGGGCGAACCAGCACCGGAAAGACCTGAAGTCGAAAGTATAGGTCCTCGCGAAACCTCCCCGCCTGCGTCTCGATCCACAGGTCTCGATTGGTCGCCGCCACGATACGGACGTCGACCAAGACTTCGCCCGACTCCCCGACGGGTCGGATCTGCTTCGTTTCGATCGCGCGGAGGAGCTTCGCCTGACTTTCGAGAGGAAGCTCGGCCAGCTCGTCGATGAAGAGAGTGCCTCCATCGGCCTCTCGAAAGAGCCCTCCCCTGTCGTCATGCGCACCCGTGAACGCGCCGCGCCGGTGTCCGAAAAGTTCACTCTCGAAGAGCTCGCGCGGGACGCAGGCTGCGTTCATCGCGACGAAAGGCCGCTCGGCCCGATTGCTTTGAGCATGAATCTGCCGCGCGACGACCTCCTTGCCGGTGCCGGTCTCTCCAAAGACCAAAACGGTTTCGTCCGTAGGCGCGACGGTTCGAACGAAATCCCTCACCTCGTCCATGGCCCGGCTTTCGCCGATCAATGGCGTCGAGTCGTGAAGGGCACCTCCCGGCTCTGCTGTGCCTTTTTCGACCAGCGCCTGCCGGAGCAAAGGCCGGAGCATGTCGGCATCGACGGGCTTCTCCAAGAACGAAAACGCCCCGAGCTGCATCGCCTCCACGGCGGCCTTGACCGTGCCGTGACCCGTCAGGACGATGACCCGCGTGGAAATGGAGCCGCAGCGCCGTAGCACTTCCAGACCACCGATCCCCTTCATCTTGAGATCAAGGAGCGCGACATCGGGGGGCGAGCCGTTGCTCAGGACCTCGACCGCTTCTTCTCCGCTGCTGGCCTCCGACACCGCATACCCGGAGCGGCGCAACGCCTTCGCCATCGCGAAGCGAAACGCCGTGTCGTCGTCGATGATGAGCACGCTGCCATTCATGACTACGGCGCACGGTGATGCACCCCAGGCTCTTTTGCAAGCGTCTCCTCGCCAGCCGACAAGCGCACTCGCGCGCTGGCACCGCCCCTGTTGCGGTTCTCGATGGTGAGGTCTCCCCCCATCGTCTGAATGAGCATGTACGAGGCATAGAGGCCGAGGCCTGTACCCTCTCCGGGTGGTTTCGTCGTGGCAAACGGCTCGAATAGGCGACCTTCGATCTCGGGATCGATTCCGGTCCCTTCGTCCTCGACGATGATCTCCACGACCGAGCCGCGTCGCTCCGCCGCGAGCCGGACATTGTGACCGCCAGCCGCGCGGTTCGCGTCTACCGCGTTCTGCAGAAGATTCACGAGCACTTGGAGCAACCGGTCGGGATCGGCCGCGACCAACAAATCATGGACCGAATCGCTAACCTCGAGCCCCGGCCCAGTCTCCCGCGCGCCCGCAAAGACGAGCGCCCGCGCTCGTTCGACGATCGGAAGCAAGCGGGTTGATGAGCTCAACCTGAGCCTCGGAAGCGTCCCTCCGGTCAGCAAGGAATGCGTGATGCGGCCGAGCCGGCCCGTCTCGTCGCGAATGAGCGCTGCGGATTCCGCGAGGTCCGATTGGAGCGCTTCA
>CAMYMX010000514.1 GCA_947259605.1 uncultured Polyangiaceae bacterium
GCGCGATGAGCTCCGCGGCGGCGCGCTTGAGCGTCGTGATCGGTTCGATATCCTGCGAGGCGTCCATGACACCATATATAGCTTCGAATTCAGTGCGTGTCATCTCGGGCGTGCGGAGCCCATCATGTTGCCATCCGAAGCTCGTCCCACTCTTCAATGAAAGCGGAAAATTGGTTCCAACTTCGCATCGTTGGGGTCAACGCCATGAGAGAGCCCGGCTTCGGCCGGGCTTCTTCTATCGAAATCGGGGCACCCCAGAGCCTCGGGTAAACCCGGAACGGTTCCATCCCTCAGGAACGGTTCCATCCCTCAGGAACGGTTCCATCCCTCAGGAACGGTTCCATCCCTCAACTGAGGGATGTGTTGCGCGGTGAGATGTAGCTCGGCGCACAACGGCCAGCTGCTGTCCCGAGGCGAGGGTCTGCAGCGCGAATTCGCGCTGCGGCTTCAGGCTCGATCCGGCGGTGGCGAGCAGGGCGTACAGCAGGTGATGCATCGGGGTAGGCCAGCTTGACCCCGAGCGCGCCAACATCAACGATTGTGCGGTCGACGGGGTTCTGAGGAGGGACAGGATACGACGTTTACGCCGAGGCCGGTTCCCTCACCGCGACGCGGTTACGGCCTGCCGCCTTCGCCTCGAGCAAAGCTCGATCTGCCTGAGCTATTAGACTACCGGACGTGTCGTCACCGTCGCGCCACTCCGCCACGCCAATGCTGAGAGTAATGCGCTCCTCGTTCCGGTCCAGAGACGTCTTGGTGATTGCCAAACGCACCCGTTCCGCAAAGGCGATCGCGCCGCCCACCCGCGTCTCCGGCATGACGATCATGAACTCCTCGCCGCCGTAGCGACCCAAGTGGTCATTCGCACGGCACTGATCGGTGATCACTCGCGCAATTCGGTGAAGGACTTTGTCCCCGAACTGGTGTCCGTAGGTATCGTTAATCTTCTTGAAGTGGTCGACGTCGAGCATGAGGCACGCAAGCCCGTTGCCGTAGCGCTTGGCGCGCTCTACCTCTTTGTCGAGCGCCTCGAGAAGCGCACGCCTGCTGAGGACTTCCGTCAGTGCGTCGAAACGCGCCAATGTCTCAGCCTCTAGCCTTGCTTGCTCTAGCGCTACCATAATCGCCCGAATCCGTCGGTCTCTCGGACGAACGAACACAAAGTAGGCGATCGGTGCCACGATGACAGCCAGCAACCCGGCATCCACCAGAGCAAGCTTCCACTCCGGTAGCTGCACTCCAAGCCAGTGGAAGCCCAGCATGATAAAGATCTCGACGGCCAACATCACAACCGCGATCTTCAGGGTCGTTGAACCGAAGCCCGTCCGGGGCGGTAGAGAACTCTGCGTCACGTGGGGATCTTGCTCATCGCGGTTTGCTTCACCATCGGAATTGTCGGTTCGGCTCATCCAATTCTATTAGTAGCTCCTTTGGCTCTCCAACTAACGAGCAAATGACTTCGATGCATTTGCGAGCTCCGTCCGCGGGGGCGACTGCGTGATGATGCTCGAGAACACTGCACGAGCAGGTGAATCGCGTGGCCGAACGCCTGTCGTTCCTCAAAACGTTGTCCGTCGGGCGATGTGAGTCGCGATGATCGCGAAGGTGGCCCACCGGACGGAACTCCGTCGTCGAAGCTCGTCCCACTCTTCAATGAAAGCGGAAAATTGGTTCCAACTTCGTATCGTTGGAGGTCTCCTTCGGTAAGGATCAGGCGCGCCTGGCAGACGAGCTTCGAGCCGGTCCGGCGCGATCAGCCACACGAGTCTCCTCCCTTTCGGGGGTTTTCGGAAGTCAGCTTGCTCGCGGGAAGGTGGCTCTACCGCGACGTCGCCGTCAGGGAGTATTGGGGGGCTCAACAGCGGCCGGCTCGTCGTCTTGAACGTAGCCCAGGGCTTCGAGCTGCGCTTTTAGGGCAGAGTCCAACTCCGCATCGATGGTTGGCCGTGAAGCGTATGCTTCATCGAGCGCGCGGCAATGCTTGAGCAGTCCGGGCGCGTCCGGGTCATCGTCCGCCTGCAGCGGCTCCACTTCCTCGGGGTCCGTGCCCAAGTCGAAGCGGACGACCCGCCCGCGATCGGCGGCGAGCTTGGTACGTCCATTCCAGAGCGCAGCCTGCGCGGAAGCGCACGGCGCGCCCGCTCCCGTTGGAGGCCCATAGCTTCGAAAAGCACTCGCGATCGAAGGCGGCAACGGATTGGGCAAGACCCCGTCCCGCACGAGCGAATGGACGATGATGGAGGCCACACCCTCTGGAAGAGCTAGCTCACCGTCCGTGCTGAAGTAGAGCAACGGCACTTGTGTGACCGGCTCGTACAAATGCTCCCGACCGTGTTCGATCATCTGGTGTTCGCCGAGGTACTCGCCGTGATCCGAGGTGATGACCAAGCGGTAGCTCTGATCCAACCAGCCCTCGCTCCTCAACACGTCGAGGATTAGGGCCAAGGATCGATCGGCTCGCAAGACCGCATAGTCATACACGTCCGAAAGGTGAGCGAGATATCGCTGTGCTTCCTCGCCGTGCACCTCTCCCGATTCAAACCGCCTTCGCCCCGGATTGACCTCCATCGCGCTTTGTGTAGGCAGAAAATCCACTCCCTCTGGCACCTCGCTCCACGGGGAGTGGGCATCCGCGATGTTGATGAATGCGAACAGCGGTCGGCTGGAGTCCAAGGGCTCGACCCTCATGAGCCCCTTCAGGCGTTCGGCCAGCCGATGGTCGCGGAACATCTCGTAGGTTCTCCCGATGGCAACGTGGTCGAACCCGCGGGTCAGCCCCATCCGCTCGGCGACCACGGGGTTGCCAGATAGAAGAAGCGTCTGATAGCCGCGTGCCGACATCTCCTCCGCAAGCGTCGGCAGCTCCGGGCCGAGCGGCGTGACGCCTCCCCAGGTCATCGGCTCCGCGCCGCCGCCAACGCCGGCTCCGTGCGTGTCCAATCCGACGCCCGTGAAAAAGCTGGCGTGGCTTGGCAGAGTCCAGGTAGACGGCGAATGAGAATCACAAACATAGCTGGCGCCCGTCTCGACGAGCCCCTCCAGATTCGGCGTCGTCGGGTGCTCGTAGCCGCACAGCGACGTTCGATCGGCACGTACTGTGTCCATCACCACGAAGATCACTGCCGGCGCATTCCTCGGCTCACCGGCGAAAGAGCCCCGACGACGGATCTTCATCATTGCTAGCACGATCGATGCGAGCAACACGACCCCGACGACG
>CAMYMX010000515.1 GCA_947259605.1 uncultured Polyangiaceae bacterium
GCGACGCGCACGGCGAAATCGTCCTGAACAAGCTCTACCAAATGACGGCGCTTCAGAGCACCTTTGGCTACAACTGCCTGGCCATCGTGGGGCAGCGTCCCGAGGTCCTCGACCTGCGCACGGCGCTTCTTCGTTTCATCGACCACCGGCGCGAGGTCGTCGTTCGCCGCACGCGATACGACCTTCGCCAAGCCAAAGCCCAACGGGAGCTCATCGAAGGCCTCGGGATGGCCGTCACCGACATCGATCGGGTGGTCAACACGATTCGGTCCTCGAAAGATCCCGAGGAGGCGCGCGGACGGCTGATGAAATTGCCGCTCACCGGCCTCGAAGAGTTCGTCAAGCGCGCGGGCCGTCCCGAAGCTGAGATCCAGGCAGCCAAGGCGCGAGGCGAGTACTTCCTTTCCGAGCGACAGGCCAAGGCCATCCTCGAGATGCGGCTCTCGCGTTTGACCGGCCTCGAACGGGAGAAGTTGGCGACCGAGTACGGCAGCCTCTGCGACCTGATCGGCGAGCTCGAGGCCATCCTCGCGAGCAAGACGCTTCTCGACGAGGTCATCGTCAACGAGCTCGATGAGATTCGCGAGCGCTTCGGCGACGCGCGGCGGACCGAAATCGTTGAAGCTGAAGGAGACATCTCGATTGAGGACCTCGTTCCGGACGAGGAGGTGGTCGTCACGGTCTCGCACGCCGGCTACGTCAAGCGGGTCCCGCTCAGCGAATACCGGGCCCAGGGGCGCGGCGGCAAGGGCCTTCGGGCCATGGATACCCGCGATCAGGACTTCGTGAGTTGGGTTTTCGTCGTCAACGCTCACGCAAACGTCCTGTTCTTGAGCGACAAGGGCAAGGCGTATCTAAAGAAGGTGTATCAGATCCCCGAAACCAGCCGCGCCGCAAGGGGAAGGGCCGTCGTGAATCTCGTCGGCATGGAACCCGATGAGCGGGTCGCCGCCATTCTTCCAATTCGCGAGTTTGTCGATGACGGGTATCTTTTGACGTGCACGCGAGGGGGCCGGGTGAAGCGAACCAGCCTGAGTGCGTACGCGAACATTCGTCAGACGGGGATCATTGGCGTTGCTATCGGCGACGGCGATGCGTTGCTTGCCGCCCGAATCGTGACCCCGGCCCAGCACGTCCTGATCGGCACGTCCCGCGGCATGAGCATTCGCTTCGCCATCGAGGACGTGAGGCCGATGGGCCGCGACTCAATGGGCGTCAAGGGGGTCGACCTTCGTGAGGGCGATCTCGTCATTGGCATGGACATCATCGAGGACGAGAGCGAGCAGCAGGTTCTCACCGTGAGCGCACACGGCTACGGCAAGCGTACCAGGGTCGCGGAATGGCGCACTCAGAACCGAGGCGGTAAGGGCATCATCGCAATGGACACCTCCGAGCGAAACGGTGCTCTGGTGAAGCTCCGCCTGGTGTCTCCGGAGGACCAGCTGATGGTGATCACAAACGGCGGACAGGTGATCCGCACCCGGGTGAGTGAGATTCGCGAAACCGGTCGCAACACCCAGGGCGTTCGCGTGATCCGTCTTCGGGATGGGGAACAAGTCGTCGACGTCGAGCCTGTGGCTGAAGGCGAAGAGGTCGATGAGCAGGGCGACGAGGTCGTGGACACCGCAGATCCTCAAGAACCCCAGGGCAATTAGCCCAAACCCGACTGGAAATGTGTAATCCCGAGAACAACACGCTATCCTTGTAAGGGCATTTTTGGGGAGTGTTTTGCGAGGGGTAGGGGAGTGTGAGTAGCGGACCCGTCATCGGGATCGACTTAGGTACGACCAACTCTGTGGTTGCCGTTGCAGACCAGCGCGAAGGGCGGGTTCTGGCGGATGGCGATGGGGTGACGTTGACCCCGTCGGTCGTTTCATTTCATCCGAGTGGCGATGTGCTGGTCGGCGCGCCTGCAAAGGAGCGGCGCCTGCTCGATGCGAAGAACACCGTCTACTCCGTCAAGAGGCTCATCGGTCGCCCGTTCAGCAGCTATGAGGTCAAACACGCGCATGAGCGGTTCGCGTTCGAGCTGTCGGAGGGCCCGAGCGGCGGCGTGCTGGTCGCAGCGCGCGGCGAGACTTACACACTCAGCGAGATCAGCGCATTTGTGCTCCGACACGTTCGAAAGGTAGCCGAACAAGCGCTGGGCAAAGAGTGCGGCAGGGCAGTCGTCACCGTGCCCGCCAACTTCAACGAGCTGCAACGAAGCGCGACAAAAGCAGCCGGACGCGTGGCCGGGCTCGACGTGCTTCGCATCGTCAACGAGCCCACCGCAGCGGCGCTCGCGTACGGTTACAACAAGACCTCGACCGAGCGGGTCGCCGTGTATGACTTCGGTGGTGGCACGTTCGACATCACCATCCTTCAGCTTGCTGGAGATGTCTTCGAAGTGCTTGCAACGGCCGGTGACACGTTCCTCGGCGGCGATGACATCGACACGGCGATCGCAGACCACATGATCGAACGCTTTCTCGAGACTCATCGCTACGATGTGCGGCAGGACGTCCAAGCGTACGAACGGCTTAGAGCGGCTGCGGAGTGGGCGAAGATCCAGCTTTCGGACAAACCAGACATTCAGCTTTGCGTCGAGGAACTGGCCTACGGCGATGGAGGCGCCGCGCTCAACTTGGACTACGCGCTGAGGCGCCAGCAGCTCGAGCACATGTGCCAGCCCCTGGTTGCCCGGACGTTCGACGTCTGTGAAGACGCGATGAAGGCCGCAGGCCTGCGTCCCACTCAGCTAGACAACGTCATCTTGGTTGGCGGCTCGACGCGGATTCCACTGCTTCAACGAATGGTTGCCGAGTACTTTGGGCGCGAGCCGCGGGTCGACATCGATCCGGACCTGGTCGTCGCTCAGGGCGCGGCGCTTCACGCGCAGTCGCTTTCCGTCCCAGCGCGCAAGGCCCCATTCGCCAAGGTCTCGCTCAAGAAGGTCGCCCAAGCGAGCGGCGACTCGGCCGGCATTGCGGGCGCTGCGGATCTCGACGACGAGATTACGAACGTCGGAGGACGCCCCCCGCTTCCTCCGTTGCCGCCGCCGGTCGCGCGGGGAGCGCGCAAGGCGACTCTGACCGGACAGGCGCCTCCCCCTCCGCCTCCCGTCTCGTTCGATTCGATGACGGACTCCCTTGCCGACGATGGTCTGCTCGACGCACCGACCCGCGCGCGCGAGCCCAGCAAGGTGGAGCAGCCCACGCG
>CAMYMX010000516.1 GCA_947259605.1 uncultured Polyangiaceae bacterium
CCCACCGTGAGGACCCAGCTGTCGGCCACCGGAACCGTGTTCGTGCCGCTCGGTGGATTCACGTAGACGAACGGGTTCCAGCCGAATCGCGCAAACACGTCGATCATCACGATGTTCTTCATGACATGGGTGTAGCCGCCGCCGATGCCGAGTGGCACGAAGACTTGGTTGCGGGCGACTGGGAACGCGAGGCTCGAATCGCGGTAGCTTCCTCCGGTCAGATTTCGCGCGACGTTCTGAAACGAGAAGCCGCTGTCGCCGAAGATGAAGCCCGATGGGGTGATGTTGTAGGTGGCCTTGAGGGGGACTTCGGCGTTGAGGCCGGCGCCGTTGGTCAGAAGCACGAGCTCGGTGCCGGTGTCGACGGTGAAGACATCGCGGACACGCAGACGCATCGGAAGTCCGACCGTGACGTTGAGGTTCGTCCAGGTTGGCAGCAAGACAACGAAGTCGAAGGCCATCTCGAAGTAGCGTTTGCGCAGGAAGCTGTATCGGACGTACAGCGGCATGTCGCCGAAGGTTCCCTGCGGCGCGACGACGATCGGAAACATCGCTTGGCCGGTGGTGGGCGGGGTCGCGCCAAGTCGGTAGTTGCTCACGCCGACTTCCAGGTTGTCGAAGATCGCGAACGCGGCGCCGAAGTCGATCGAAACGAGCGGGGCGCCGGTCGCGTTTCCGGAGGTGTTGTTCGGGACGGCCCGCTTGACGTCGACGAGCATGGTTCCGCGAATCATAAACTTGTTCATCGTGAGCGGCCGTGACGCGTAGGCTTTGGGGTAGCGCCAGCCCGGCGCCGCGGTTTCGGTGATTGCCTCGCCGACGCTGGTCGCTTCGATGATCGGCTCGGGCTCGACGGGCGGGGGGCCGTGTTCGGCCTTCTCCTCAGCATTCTCTTGGGCCTTGGCGCCGGTCGCAGCCAATCCGAAGAGGAGGGCGAATCCAAACCATCGAGCGCGAATCATAGGGGCCGGAGGCTAGCATCGTTGACGCCGCGAATGCAGCGGGCTAGCAATAGCCGCCGCCGCGTTCGCCGATGCGGCAATCACGGAGGATTGGATGCGATTGAATGTCTTGATTTTGGCTTTGGTTCCGCTCGCCGCGCTGTCTGGCTGTGGGAGTGACAGTGCGAGCGGCACGAGCGGGTTCGGCTTTGAGGAGCTGTACGCCCAAGGGCTCAGCAAGTACGTCGGTGCGTTCGAGCCGGCGAACGGGCCCGAGGCGGTGGAAGGGGTCAAGATCCACCAGTTCGCGGTGCCGGACGATCTCCAGGCGGAGCCGCGCGGACCGCTCTGCCTTCGGGGCACCGAGTACACGGTCGACACGCGGGAAGGCAGCTCCGATGAGCTCGTGATCTTCTTGCAGGGCGGCGGCGCGTGCTGGGGGGACTTCTGTGCGGCGGTTGAAGAGACGGGCTCGCTTCCGCGGTCGGGCATTTTGAACCCCGACCTCGCGGGAAATCCGGTAGCCGATTGGGATGTCCTCTACTTGCCGTACTGTGACGGCTCGCTGTTCGCGGGCGACGTGGATCGGGTGCTGCCTCCCAGCGCGCTCGGGGAAGGCGGGACCGAGGAAAGCATGGGTTACCAGCGCGGCCTTCAAAACCTCACCGCGGCGCTGGACGTCGGCCTTGCCGAGTTCCCCAATCCGAGCCGAATTCTTCTGACGGGCATCAGCGGCGGAGCCTTCGGGACCATCGCCGCACTCCCCCTGGTGCGCTACTATTACCCAGAGACCGAAATCCTGGTTTTCAATGACTCTGGCGTTGGCGTCGCGAAGGACGGCAACCCCGACTTCATCAACGAAACGCTCCTCGCTGGATGGAATGCGTCGTCGCTCGTGCCTGAATCCTGCCCCGACTGCACGAGCAACGGGCACGCAACGCGACTGATCGAATGGCAGCTCGCCGAGGACGATAATTTCACGATGAGCGCGCTCAGCTTTAGCGCGGACACCCTCATTTCGTTGACGTTCTTCATGGTCACCCCGGCTGACTTCACGAGCTGGCTCTTGGCGGAAACCGAGCGTACGACCAACTTGTTCGAGGACCGGTACAAACGGTTCATCCCCAACGGCGCAGCGCACACGACCTTGCTTCTTGAAACGTCCGAAGGGGGCGGGGACCTTCCGATCGGCGCGCTCGACACCGAGATTGCCGGCGTCAGCGTACTCGACTGGTTGACCGCCATGATCGACGGGACCGAGGTCTGGGTTGACCTGGTCGACGAAGGCCTCGAATAGACGAGGAAAAGGGCCCCCGAGGCCGCACGGCTTTTGCCGTTGACCCCTGGCTCGCTTTCCTGCAAACTAGAACACGTTCTATTCCTACTCTTGGGCTCCAAAAAGGGGACTGTCCCCTTTTTCGAAGGGTTAATTTGGTGGTGTTTGCATGAAGACTGAGATCTGTGAGCGGCTGGGGATCGAGTTCCCCATCTTTGCGTTCAGCCACTGTCGCGACGTCGTGGCGGCGGTGAGCCGGGCCGGTGGGCTTGGGGTGCTGGGTGCCGTGGCCTACAGCCCGGAGCAGCTCGAGCTCGAGCTCAAGTGGATCGACGAGCACGTCGATGGCAAGCCTTACGGCGTCGACACGGTCATCCCCGCCAAGTATATCGGCAAAGACCAGGGCGACATCGGCAAAGAGCAGCTCGACCAAATGATCACGCCTGCGCACCGCAAGTGGATCAACGACTTGCTCAATCGCAACGGCGTGCCTCCGCTCCCCGACGACGTTGAAGAGATCGAGGGCCTGCTCGGCTGGTCGGCCTCGGGCGGGCGCGCGCATTTCGAGGTGGCGATGAAGCACCCGATTGCGCTCATCGCAAACGCGCTTGGGCCGCCGCCTGAAGACATCATCAGCCAGGCGCACGACAAGGGTGTTTTGGTCGCGGCGCTCTGCGGCACCGTTCGGCAGGCGATCAAGCAAAAGACCGCCGGCGTCGATATCGTGATCGCGTCGGGCTACGAGGCGGGCGGTCACACCGGCGAAATCGGAACGATGGTTCTCTTGCCGCAGGTCGTCGATGCGGTGGCGCCGACCCCGGTGCTCGCCGCGGGCGGCATAGGCTCGGGACGTCAGATGGCGGCTGCGATGGCGATGGGTGCTGCGGGTGTTTGGACCGGCTCGATTTGGCTTGCCACCGAGGAATCGGACTCGATTCCTTCTCTCGTCGACAAGCTGCTCATCGCGGACT
>CAMYMX010000517.1 GCA_947259605.1 uncultured Polyangiaceae bacterium
CTTGTATCCCCCACGATTCGCGATGACCACGGGCGTGCCGCTTTCCACGACGGCGACGCACGAGTTGAACGTACCTAGGTCAATCCCAATGACTCTTTCCATGCCCCACTTTCAAGCGCTCAGATGCGTTCGTCACATCACCCCGCGAGCTGCTTCCTAAGATTTTTCACCATCTCGTGGCCCGGGTCCAGCTTTGCTGCCTCGTCGAGCTCCTTCGCGGCGCTATTGTCCATGCCGGCATGGATGTAGATACGGGCCAAAAGCACCCGCGCTTCGAGCGAATCCGGGGCCAAGTCGAGGCTCCTTTGTGCAAAATCCCGCGCTTTTCGGAGATCGCCGCCAGCGCTCAGAAGCGCTCTGGCCGCCCGGCGGGGAGCGATGGGGTCCTCGGGAGCGGCCTCGGCCACCTTGGCCCAGGAAATGCTGGCGGCCGACCAGAGGTTGTTCTCCTCCTCGTAGGTCGCCTGCTCTCGATGGATGTCGAGGAGCTGCACGCGAAGGTGTGAATTGACACGGCGGTACTGCTCTTGAACGTCGGAGCGACTCGAATCGAGGGTGATCGCGATTCGCAGGGCGGTGGCCGCTGCGGCCAGGTCTCCTTTGGCCTCGGCCATACGGGCGGCCTCGATGTGATGTTCGGCGCGATCCACACCTCCCGTGAGCCCGGCCGTTCGCTTGAGCGACCGGGTGAGATCACGGAGCGCCGTCTTCGCGCCGACCTTGGCGGTGGGTGCGGGCATCGATCGCACCGATCCGCTCTTCTTTGGCCGCCCCATCGATCGGCCCCGGAGCTTTCTCTCGAGGAGCTCACGCTTTCGTTGCATGCGCTCGCGCTCCCGTGACCCGGGCACGGCGGAAGTGGTTTTCGTCGGTGGCGCCTGAGTCGGCTGCCAGTCCCGGGAGGGCGCCTCGGAATCGACCGGCCCCGCCTGACGTTCAGCAATGGGTGCACGCGTGAGCGCCTTGGACATCGCCTGCGCTCGTTCCTCGACGCGGCTGATTTTCTGTTCGGCCGCGGATACCACGATGCTTCTCTTGAGATAGAGATCGTAGGCCTCCCGCTTTTGTTGGCGGCCGATGACTTCGTAGGCATCGGTCACCTTACGGAAGATCACTTCCATCTGCGCTTTGAAGGAACCGAGCCGCTTGCCGTAGTAGGAGTCGGGATGAAAGGTCTTGGAAAGCGCGAAATAGGCCTTACGGATTTCGGAGCGTTCGGCGTCCGTCGCTACGCCGAGGAGCTCATAGTGGTTCAGCCGGTCAGCCCGTTTGAAGGTCTGCACGATCCTCTCCTGCAGCGCTTCGTCGATTTCCACATCCTCGGTGAGTTGCGCGGCCGGTGGCGCGCTCGAGACCTTGCCACGCACCCATTCGACGAGTCCGGACGAGATCAACCGTTCGATGGCTTCGGAGACGAGCGCTGGTTCGAGCACCGTTAGGTCGGCGATGTCGTCGACGTTGAGGACCCCATCGATGCACGAATGCACGAATGCCTCCTGCGGGCTCTTATCGTGCGCGCCTAGGTCTGCCCCCTCGATCGGTCGCGGAATTTGCTCCTCCGACATCGACTCTCTAACGTCCCCCTATCCGCATAGTCTAGCTTGGCGTTTCGCTTAGCAGCCAGTTCGCCGGCGCTAGCCGATGAGCCACTCCATTAGAGCCTTCTGGGTGTGTAGGCGGTTCTCGGCTTCGTCCCAAACTCGGGACTGCGCACCATCGATGACCGCAGCGCTGACTTCTTCGCCGCGATGTGCAGGCAAACAGTGCAGGAAGATCGAATCCGAAGCGGCTCGGCCCATGGCGGCCTCGTCGACGATGAAGCCGGCAAATGCGCTCTGTCGCTCTCGGGCCTCATCCTCCTGCCCCATGCTCGCCCAGACGTCGGTGCTGACCACGGTCGCGCCCTCGAGGGCCTCCTCGGGCCGGTCGACGACTCGAATTCTGGCGCCGCGCGCACGCGCCTCGGCCAGGACCTGCTCATCCGGCTGGTATCCGGACGGGCACGCGAGCACCAGCTCAAAGCCCGCCAGGCCGGCGGACACGATCCAGGAGTGGGCCATGTTGTTGCCGTCACCGATCCACGCGACGCGCGCCTCGTCGAGCGCCGGCCCGTTGCTCTGGCGGATCGTCATCATGTCGGCGAGCAGCTGCACAGGGTGAAACTTATCGGAAAGCCCGTTGACGACAGGGACGGTTGAATAGCGCGCGAGCGCCTCGAGGCGATCGTGCCCGAAGGTTCGGTAGACCACGCCGTGAACATATCGGCTCAACATGCGGGCGGTGTCTTCGATCGGCTCGCCGCGCCCGAGCTGCGTGTCCCTCGAGTTGAGTGTCACGGGCTGCGCGCCGAGCTCGTGGATGCCCACTTCGAACGAGAGGCGCGTCCGCGTCGATGCTTTTTCAAACACGACCGCAATCGACTTCCCGTCGAGGGGCTGTGGATGTGCAGGCGTGCCGCGAAGGGCCTTCAGCTCTTCTGCCCGGTCGAGCACAGCGAACAGCTCGTCCCGGCTCAGGTCGGAAATCGTGAGGAAGTGGCGAGTCATGTCTTCCTCGGTGCCTGAGCGAGGACTTTTGCCAAGATCGAAAGCCCTTCGTCGAGCTCGTCGCGGGTCACGTTGAGCGAAGGTGAAATTCGGATGACGTTCCCGCCGGCGAGCGTGAGCAGGAGCCCGGCCGAATGAACCGCCGCGATCGTCGCGCTGGGATCGACGTCGTCCGCTAGGACGATGCCCCGCAGCAAGCCGAGGCCCCGGGTCCCCACCGTGGTCTCGAGCCGAGCATCGAGGTCGACAAGTCGTTCGGCCAGATACCCGCCGAGGCGCCGCGCGTTCTCGATGAGCCCTTCTTCATCGATGATATGCAAGACGGCAAGGCCCGCGGCGCAGGCCAGCGGATTGCCGCCAAAGGTGCTCGCGTGGCTCCCGGGTGGGAGGCCTCCCGCAATTCGATCGATCACCGCGATGGCGCCAAGCGGAAAACCTCCGCCGATGCCCTTCGCGAGCGAACACGCATCGGGGACGGTATCGTACCATTCCTGCGCGAGGAATCGGCCGGTGCGGCCGTATCCCGACTGAATTTCGTCGAAGAAGAGCAAGGCGCCCCGTTCGTCGCAAATCCGGCGCGCACCCCTCACGAACTCGTCGGTGCCGATGATGATTCCGCCCTCAGCCTGAATGGGCT
>CAMYMX010000518.1 GCA_947259605.1 uncultured Polyangiaceae bacterium
GCGATCCACGTGATGCTCGGCAATCTCATGGACGCGCGGCGCCATGGATGGAGCCCCCGTGCCCTGCCGTCGCTCGGGTGGGCCATGTTCGTGCTCGCTGGCTATGCGCTGTTCCTCGCGGTTCAGGCAGGCGTCGACTGGTTGAAGCCGCCCGCCGTCTCCGTGGCCATCGTGAGCCTCGTCCTGGTGTTCGCGTTCTCGGGATACGGGGCGCGTCCTTTGGCTCGCTTGGGCAAGGGGCTCGTCGGGTTGACCCGTCTCATCGCGGTGTTCGGGGATGTCCTGAGCTATCTGAGGCTCTTCGCATTGGGCCTGGCCTCCGCGTCGCTGGCGATCGCTTTCAACGACATGGCCGCCAGCGCTCGGGCGGCGATTCCGAGCGTGGGTCTCCTGGTGGCGCTCATCATCCTCGTCATCGGACACAGCCTGAACCTGCTACTCGCCGTTGCCAGCGGAGTGATCCACGGGCTTCGATTGAATGTCATCGAATTCTTCAACTGGGGACTTCCGGAAGAGGGTCCTCTCTTCCGGCCGTTCAATAAGAAAGGAGTGTGATCCGTGGAACCATTGGTCTTGACCATGGGCTGGCTGGGGATCTTCGCCCCTCTGACGCTGGGTGCGATCGGCAGCATGATCGGCGTCGGCCGAGGCGGGCAGGCCGCCGCCGGTGCGATGCTCGAGGTGGAGGGCGGCTATGGTCGCTTCGTCGGGGTGGCTGCGATGCCCTCCTCCCAAACCATCTACGGCATCGTGGTGATGCTGACGCTCAACCGTTCGGTGACGCTGGGAAGCTCGCCGGGCCTTTTCGTCTTGGGGACGCTCACCGGCGTGGCGCTGCTCGTCAGCGCGGCGGCGCAAGGAAGCGCGTGTGCTGCTGCCATCAACACTTCGAAGTCGAAGCCTGAAGTGTTCGGGATCTCGATCGCCCCCGCGGCGGTGATCGAGGGCTTCGCTGTCTTCGTTTTCGTATTTGCTCTGGTGCTCGCGGGCGCCATTCCGAAATGAGGTAGCGCATGACCGACCCAGATTTCAAATCCTCGGGCGTCAAGAACCTCATCGACCGGATTCGTGACGAGGGAGTCCACGCCGCCCGAGCTGAGGCGGACAGGATTCTCGCGGATGCCAAAGCGAAAGCTGCCCGGACCGTGGCGGATGCCAAAGCGAAAGCTGCGGCCATCAAGAACGAAGCGCAGGCCGCAGCGGAGCGGGAGCAGACCGCGAGCATCGAGGCCTTGCGCATGGCGGCACGGGACACCGGCCTGGAGCTTCGCTCCGCGGTCATGTCCGCTTTCGAAGAGCATGTGCGTCGCCTCGTGACCGACGTGACCACCGACGGCTCCGTGCTTCGCGACATGATCCTGGTCTTGGCAGGAACGGCCGCCGAAGACTTCATCCAAGACAAGGATGCCGTCATTCTGGTTCCCAAGCGCCTAGCCGATGAAGTCTCCGCGGAGCTCGATGCGTTTCTCCGGCGGTCCGCTGTGTCGTTCTCAGCCGATGTTCTACGCAAGGGCATCGAGCTCATTCCGTCCAACGAGGTCCACGGCGGGGCGCGCATTCGCTTGGTCGGTGAGGACTTGGAGATCGACCTGAGCGACGAGGCACTGTCCGAAATGATGCTCAAGCTGCTTCTGCCTCGCTATCGGGAGATTCTGCTCGAGGCAGGGCAGTGAGACGACGCTACTATCAACTCGTTGCGAGTCTGCCGGCGCTTCCCGACTTCAGGCAGAGCAAGCTGCTGCCAATGAGCCGTCGGCGCCTCGAAGAGCGCTTGTCGCTCCTCCACCCGGATGACTTGGACGAGCTGGTGCGGACCGAGCGTCTCGTCAGCTGGCATCGCCAACCTGTCAGTCGGACGAACGCGCAGATCGCCGCCATGTACGAGGAAGTTGTCGCCAACAACCACACTCCGGAGCTTCTGAACATCGTGGATTTCCGGATGAACATACGGACTTTGATGGTGGCGCTGCGCCTCAAACGTCAGGGGAAATCCGCGCCATCGGGGCAATGGGGCACCGGACCCTACACGCGCGTCATCGAGGCTCGCTGGGCGGACGCGGAGTTTGGGCTAAGCGCCGCCTTTCCCTGGATCGTCGAGGCGCAGGTGTTTCTCGAGCAGGGCGATGCCTTGGGGCTCGAGACGCTGATGATGGGTGAGTCATGGAAGAAGCTGAGCCAGATCTCCGATGTGCATCCATTCGGGTTCGAGCAGGTGTTCGCCTTCGTGTACAAGTGGGACATCCTCCACCGCTGGCTCTCCTATGATGCCGAGAAGGCGCGCGTGCGCTTTGAAGAACTGATCCTGGAGGTGACAAGTGACCACCAAAACCTCTTCGCCTGATCCGGGCGACGCGAGCGGTCGCGGATTTCGGCGCGCCCCCATCGTGGCCGTGCAGGAGAGTCTGGTCAGCATCAACGTCAGCGACACGCGAGTGATGAAGAACGAGGTCGGGTATGTTCTTCTTGGAGAGCGACGTCTCAAGTCCGAGGTGCTTCGCGTCCAAAATCAAGTCGCAGACATGCAGGTCTTCGAGGATACCTCCGGGGTCAAGGTCGGGGACCAGGTCGAGTTGACTGGCGAAATGCTTTCGGTGACGCTCGCGCCCGGTCTTCTGGGGAAGGTCTATGACGGGCTGCAGAACCCGTTGACCTCGTTGGCGGAGCGATACGGTTTCCTGCTCCCCCGCGGCATCGAAGTGGACCCGCTGGACACCGAGAGACGCTGGGACTTCACACCCACGGTCACCACGGGAATCACCGTGGAGCCGGGACAGATCTTGGGAACGACGCCCGAAGGGATCTTCGAGCACAAGATCATGGTGCCCTTCGACGAGCCCTCGGCGGTCGAGGTGACCTGGATGAACCGGGGGAACCTCCGGATCCACGACCCGGTCGCCCGAATCGTCCGACCGAGCGGCGAAGAAAGGACGCTCACGATGGCTCAGCGCTGGCCGGTGCGACGACCGGTGCCCGAACGCATGCTCCGGCGGCGCGTGGCCGAGCGTATCTACCCCACGGAACCTCTGACCACCACGCAGCGCATCATCGACACGATGATCCCCGTTGCGCGTGGAGGCACCGCCTGCATCCCGGGACCCTTTGGTTCAGGAAAAACGGTGCTCCAGAGCCTCATTGCGCGACACTCTGCTGTGGACATCGTCATCGTCATCGCTTG
>CAMYMX010000519.1 GCA_947259605.1 uncultured Polyangiaceae bacterium
AAGGCGAGCGGCTTGTGGGGTGATCGTGCGAATCATGGGGTTCCTCCGTTTGAGATGGGCGAGTGCCTCGTTCACGCGAACTTCCGAGGCACAGGACCAGGAGAAAAAAGGAGGGAAACCGCGGGTTCGGTGCCGAGCACGCACAGGGCCGAACCACGCAGACCCGAGACGCCCCCGGGGCGCGTCCAGGGATGCGACGCTTCGACGTTCGTTTGAGCTGGATGCAACGGCGGCAAACGCTAGGCGTGCGGGCGATCAGTCAGACGCGCCAGGAGGTCACAGCCTTGAGAAGGGCGGCCACCGGACGAACCCAAAACTCAGTGCGGCGTGGTCAACGTGATTTCATAGTCGTCGAGTGCATCGAGGAAGTCCGAGCTCCGCTTGAGTGATCCGACGTCGAGCGCCTCAAGCTTGCCGAGCGCCCGAGAGAAGATCGCGACACACGCATGCCCGATGAACCTCGAGTGGTAGAGGAACCCGTCCGCATCCGGAACACCAGCATGAGTCGCGGCGGAAAGCGCGCGAGCCGCTGCATGATTCGCATCATGGGCAACACCGGTCGGGGCACCGATTCGCACGGGTCCGTCATCCCGAAGATCCACAAGGGCCAAGGGCTCAACAGACCGAAGCGTCACCACAACACGGTCTTCCACCTCTGAAAGCGGCAGCTCGCGCTTTTTTCGATGCGTGAAGCGATTGCGTGCGAGCGCTTCCCAGAAGCAGCAGCGGACGGATTCGGCGGCGTACAGAACGGCGTACTGACCCTTTGGATCGCTAAACCGACTGGGCGACGGAACCACTCCGAGGGGGCGTCGACGATACGGACGCCGAATCAGGCGGTAGACGGGATCGAGCTCCACATTGATCAGTCGGGCAACTATGCGCTCGACCGGATAACCGCGGCTCACGCGAAGTCACCCTGGGCATCTCCTCGTGCTGCGGCGAGCACCTGCTCTAGCGCCCCGTCCCGAAGCTTCGATAGCGGCGTTTGACCGTCTAGTGCAGCCAACGGCGTCGTCAGCCAAACCCACGCGGCGTACCCGTCGTCAAACAGGGGCACCACCTGCTCGAGCCCCTCCACAAGACGGCCACGATCGTCGAGTTGCTCCGCGGGAAACACAAAACCCCGCTTCGCGCCCGACCAGCCCACGACGCGCCCTTTCTTGAGCCAGTTGTGCACCGATTGCCGATTCTTGAGTCCGGCTCTCTGTGCAAACTCTTCTGAGCTCAGCAATGAAGGCACGGCGACCGAACGGGTACGCGTCGCCAGGCGGCGACGCGCCTCGGCGGACTTCACTTTTGTGGCGCGCTTCCCGCTGCCAATCGATTCGATGGGCGGCAGATCGGGGCGCTCGTCTTCCGCCAGCGTTTCGGCCGCAAACGCCAAGGCGCGTCGGACCACCCCTGGGTGCCGTACCAGCCGCTCAAGATCCTTCGGCTTCAAGCTCTTGGCTTCCTCGCGGACCAACGCGGCAAGGGTTTCGACTTCGGCTTTCCTGGTCGCATCCATGAACAACATGATGGTCTATTCCGTCTATTCTGTCAAATCCAAAGCAAAACCATCTGGAATCCTGCGGTTTCTAGCAGCCATGATCGCGGTCCTTTCGCTGCACCAAGCGGCGAGGATGGTCTTCACACCGAGGACACCAATACTGTTCGCCTGGCCCCTCGCCGTCGCACACTTCGTTCGAGTTCACATGCACCCAGGCCGTCATCTCGCAGTCGTCGCTGCCGCATTCGGGGCAGACCCAATCGAACTCACTGTTCTGTGCTGCGCACGTCATCTCAGTACTCACTTGCATGCATGAGGGTCAGCACCCGCACGGTTTCGGTGGTGTCCGAGGGGTCTTCGACTCCGAAGCGCAGCGACCGATCGTAGTAGTCGATCTTCCAGAAGTACCGCTCTCCCTCGAGCTCGATCGAACCGAAATCGCGCTCCCCGTAGGGGTCGTTGTCCTCGGTGAAGGCGTCGAACGATGCAACCGCGCAACGCAAGTGCGCAAGCGTATCCTCGGGTAGGGCGGCCACCATCCGCGTCAGTATCATCTTCGTCGATCCCGGCAGCATTGCTTTGCGGGCTTTGTCGTTCAGCAGCGCGATCTTCTCCTTCGTGGGATGCATTGGTTCCTCTCTCTCGTGTTCGGGGTCCATGAAGTGCAGGTCTCTCGCCCCGTCATGGAGACCTGCGCTTCGCGGACCCGGGGGAGCGTCAGAGCACGCATGTAAAGGCGCGCGACCGGCTCAGTCCTACGCGGAGACTGGTGCGAAAGAGAATGAAGGTCAGCGCGGCGTGTTGGTGGACCGAGCCGTCGATCTGCACGAGCTCGCCGGTTCGAACATCTACGCGGTATGCTCCGTGGATGCTCTATATGATCGTCGAAGAGTTTCGGGACGCCGTGGCGGTGTACCGGCGTCTACGCGACTTGGGTCGACAGGAGCCGCCCGGCCTCACCTATGTCGCAAGCTGGGTGACGCCAGATGTGACGCGATGCTATCAGGTGATGGAGACTGAGGATCGCGCGCTGCTCGATGCATGGATGTCGCTCTGGGACGACGTGGTCGAGTTCGAAGTCGTGCCCGTGGTCACTTCCGAAGAAGCGGAGGCGGAGCTCGCCGAAAGGCTCTGACGGTGCCCCTGCGTTCGACCCTTGGCGAAAACCTCGCGAGAGGTCGGTCTGGTTCAAGCGTTCGCCGAAGGTCTCCTTGCAGCGTTGAGGCAATCTTGCCCATGCTAGCCTCGAAAGCCTTCAATGTCTGAGACCAAGAACCAGTTCGGACAGCCCATTGGAGAGCCGGTACCCGACTGGGTGTCGCGGCCCGCGCCACCGCGCACGCCGATGGAGGGGCGTTTCTGCCGGCTGGAGCCGTTGATCGCTGCAACTCATGCCGCCGCGCTACACGAGGCGTACTCACGGCATCCCGATGAGGCAAATTGGACCTACCTACCGTACGGGCCGTTTTCGTCCGCGGAGGAATATGCGACGTGGGTCGAGTCGATGGAGTGCCACGACGACCCCATCCCGTTTGTGATTCTGAGCGGTTCGGTCAACCAGCCCGTCGGCGTGGCGAGCTACCTGCGAATCATCCCCGCGGAAGGTTCGATGGAGGTCGGACACCTCAGCTACTCGCCTGCTCTTCAAAGAACCGCCGCCGCCACAGAAGCCATGTACCTCA
>CAMYMX010000520.1 GCA_947259605.1 uncultured Polyangiaceae bacterium
AAGACCCTCTGGGAACGCCGACAGCGCATGGGCATTCCCCGGCGCGAGTCCAGACCACCCGAACAGTGAACGCCCGTTTCCAAAGCGTTTCGATCTGTAGCGCACTGCTACGAATCGTAACGCTTGCTGCGCCGCGTTAGCCGAAGATCCGACATGGTTTCGCGATCGGTCTTCTTGGTACGAGTATTGCGTAGAGAATCGGTACACCGAGATGTAAGGTCTACCGATGTCACTCTCACAACCCCCTCTCAAGTACAGAAGACGCATCACCGATCTGGACGAGTACCAGAGCCTTTACGCAGACAGCATCGCCGACCCCGCGGAGTACTGGAAACGGCAAAGCGAAGAGCTGCACTGGTTCTACCCGTCACATAGCGTGTTCGAAGAACATGGACCGGGCGAGTTTGTTTGGTTTGGCGGTGGGCGGCTCAATGTGGCCGTGAACTGCGTGGACCGTCACGTCGCCAAAGACCCCAACAAGACCGCGATCATCTTCGTCGCGGACGAGCCCGGGGAATACCAGCACATCTCCTTTGGCGACCTGAAAACCTACGTCGGTCGAGTGGCCAACGTGCTGAAATCATTGGGCGTCCGTAAGGGCGACCGAGTGTGTATCTACCTTCCGATGATTCCCGAGCTGGCCTACACGATGCTCGCATGCGCCCGTATCGGCGCGGTTCACTCGATCGTGTTCGGCGGGTTCAGCGCCGACGCGCTCCGTGATCGAATCATCGACGCCGAGGCAAAGGTGGTGGTCACGTCGAACGAGGGCCTGCGCGGCGGCAAACGCATCCCCTTGAAGAAGATCACTGACGATGCTGTCGAGGGCCTTGCCATCGTCGAGAGCGTTTTGGTGGTGAAGCGCACCGACGCCGAAGTGCCGATGGAACAAGGTCGGGACATCTGGATGCACGAGGCGATGGCCGAGCAGCGCATCACCTGCCCCAGCGAATGGATGGCTTCGGAAGACCCACTCTTCATTCTCTACACGTCCGGCTCGACCGGAAAGCCCAAAGGGCTGGTTCACACGACCGCCGGATACCTCACGTACGCCGCATCGACCTTCAAGTACGTCTTCGACATTCGGCCCGATGACATTCATTTCTGCGCGGCGGACATCGGTTGGATCACGGGCCACAGCTACATCATTTATGGACCGCTCGCGAACGGCATCACCACCGTCATGTTCGAATCGGTCCCCACGTATCCCAACGCGAGTAGGTACTGGAACGTCATCGATGACATCGGCGCGACGACGCTCTACACCTCGCCCACCGCGCTCCGAGCCCTCATGCGCGAGGGCTCGGAGCCGGTAAAGGGCTCGAGCCGCAAGTCCCTGCGGGTCTTGGGCACCGTCGGTGAGCCGATCAACCCGGAGGTTTGGCGCTGGTACAGCGAGGTCGTGGGCAACGGCAAGGTGCCCATCGTCGACACCTGGTGGCAGACCGAAACCGGCGGGATTCTGATCAGCCCGCTTCCAAACGCGACCCCCACGAAGCCCGGCTCGGCGACCTTCCCGCTGTTCGGCATCGAACCAGTGCTCGTCGACCAAGAGGGCAAGCTGCTCGAAGGCAACGACGTGAGTGGTTTGCTTTGCATCAAGCACCCATGGCCGGGTCAGGCACGAACGATTCACGGCAACCACAAGCGCTTCCTCGAGACGTACTTCTCCCAGTATCCGCCGTACTACTTCACTGGCGACGGCTGCCGGCGCGACGAGGATGGCTACTACTGGATCACCGGGCGAGTCGACGACGTGATCAACGTCTCCGGCCACCGTCTCGGGACGGCCGAAGTGGAAAGCGCGCTCGTGGCGCACCAGGCCGTCGCGGAGGCTGCGGTGGTTCCGTGCCCGCACGAAATCAAGGGTCAGGGCATCTTTGCCTTCGTCGTCCCGATAGCGGGCGGCGAATGGGAGCCACACGAGCTTCAAGGCGCACTCAAAGAGCAGGTGCGCCAGGCGATCGGTCCGATCGCGACACCAGATGAAATCCGTATCGTGCCGGGCCTTCCAAAAACCCGGTCCGGAAAGATCATGCGGCGAATCCTCCGCAAGATCGCGGACGGCCAAGGAGACCAACTCGGAGATCTTTCGACTCTCGCCGACCCCAGCGTGGTCGAGGCGCTGCTCAAGGAAAGCTGAAGTCCGCCTGCGGCGGAGGAACGGAAACGAAGATGACCACCGAATCGAAACAGAAGGACGACCGCGCACCGCACAGCGCGGAACACGCAACGCGCTATTGGAAAAGGAACCTTCGCCTCTTGTTCGCATTCCTAGGCGTATGGTGGCTCGTCTCCTACGGCGCGGGAATTCTCTGGGTGGATGCGCTCGACAAGATGACCATCCCAGGAACCGGGTTCCCACTGGGTTTCTGGTTTGCGCAGCAGGGATCGATCTACGTGTTTGTGGCGCTGATCTTTCTCTACACCTGGATGATGAACAGGCTCGATAAAGAGTTTGACGTTCACGAGGACTAATCGTTCGAGTCATAGAAGGAGAGAGTCATGGACGTACAGACTTGGACATTCATCATCGTGGGCGGGACCTTCGCTCTTTATATCGGCATCGCGATCTGGTCGCGGGCCAGCACGACCGGCGACTTCTACATCGCCGGCCGAGGGATCCATCCGGTCGTCAACGGCATGGCGACCGGAGCAGACTGGATGAGCGCAGCCTCGTTCATCAGCATGGCGGGCTTGATCTCGTTCATGGGATACGACGGAGCCGTCTATCTGATGGGTTGGACGGGTGGCTATGTCTTGCTGGCACTCTTGTTGGCACCGTATCTGCGCAAGTTCGGCAAGTTCACGGTCCCTGACTTCGTCGGAGACAGGTACTATTCGACTGGAGCGCGTATCGTCGCCGTCGTCTGCGCGGTGTTCGTTTCGTTCACCTATGTCGCGGGGCAGATGCGTGGCGTCGGCGTGGTCTTCAGCCGGTTCCTCGAGGTGGACATCAACGTCGGCGTGGCCATCGGTATGGCGATCGTCTTCTTCTACGCTGTTCTCGGCGGCATGAAAGGCATCACGTACACACAGGCCGCCCAATACTGCGTTTTGATCTTCGCCTATCTCGTGCCGGCGATCTTCATCAGCATTCTGCTCACCGACCACCTGATTCCGCAGATCGGGTTTGGCGCGTCGCTCGGCGGTGCGGTCGGCTCTCAGGT
>CAMYMX010000521.1 GCA_947259605.1 uncultured Polyangiaceae bacterium
GGATCGCGAGCATCGCCCAGCCGACGGTGAGCTTCTGACTTTCGGCCGCGTTGGCCCCGAGCGCTGCGGTTGCGAGCATCAAGCTCCCGAGGAACAGATAGCCCAAGACAAACAAGAGCGGGGCCACCGCCAACGCCCCCCAAGGGATCGACACGAACGACGCAAGCGCAGCCGAAGCCGTGATCGCGACGACGACGACCATCGACGACCAGACCGCGAATTGGATGAGACCCGCAGTGCCGAGACCAAAGAGCTTGCCAGCTAGAATTTCCTCCGGCGTCACCGACGAGAGCAGAACTTCGACGATCTTGCTCTCCTTGTCGGTCGAAACGGTCTGCACGAGATAGCCAGAAGCGCTTAGGAGCGCCGTTAGCAAGAGAATTCCCAGGAAGAGGGGAATCGTCGTGCGCACCAGGAGGTCGAGGGCCTCGTCGAGGTCGACCACTTGTTCGCCTTCAGGGCCGAGCCGGCTGCGCACGAAGTAGGCCGGCGAGATCACCCGCTGATGCACGTCGCCGTCGAGGCGCCCTTCAATGAGCGACTTTCGCAAGAGCTTTCGCAGCAACGGCTCGATCGAACTCCCCCGCATGCTCAAGAGCGGAGTCTTTTCCGACTCGACTGCAACCACCTTTCCTGTCGTGAGGTAGTCGTCTTCGATGATGTACATCGCGCGAAGGGCACCCGAGGCGAGATCTCTGCGGGCCGCGTCGCGATTCTCGTAGAGGAGCACCTCGTCGGCCTTGTCGTTCGGCTGCCATCGCAGCTCGCCGTCTCGTTCGACGAACGACGAACGATCGACGACCTTGGCTTCGTCGACCAAGCCGAATTGCGAGCTCTGTGCCGCGCGCTGCGAAAGGAAGTACGTCTGCACGCCGAGGACCGTGCCCGAGACCGCAGCCAGGAATAGAGGCAAACCGAACGTCGCCAGCAAATACGACCAGCGTTTGACGACCGAAAGAAACTCGAATCGCGCCACGGCGGCAATGCGTTGGATGCGCATATCTCAGCGACCTCCACTCACCAGATGGACGAAAATCTCATCCATGCGCGCCACGAGCGGTTCGTAGCGATCAACGAGCACACCGTTTCGTACGAGCTCGTTCAAGTACCCCGCAGGAGTGGCGCTCGAGGGCAGCTCCACATGCCAGCATCCCGCCTTGCGTTGAGTAGCCTCCACTCCGAGTGCGACGAGGTCCATCGCTGTCCAGACCATGACCTCGTGCGGTGAGTACCGACGGCGAATCTCGTCGAGCTGGCCGTACACGACCAGGTTGCCGCGATGAATGAGGGCGACCCGGTCGCAGAGCGCCTCGACCTGGTGCATCATGTGGGTCGACAAGACCGTCGTTCGACCCCTTTGCCGACGCTCTTCGATCAGCTCGGTGACGAGGGCGACGTTGACCGGATCCAGGCCCGAAAATGGTTCGTCCAGGACGCAGAGCTCGGGATCGTTCATGAGGCAGGCGGCGATCTGAACCTTCTGCGTCATGCCTTTCGAAAGACTCTCGACTCGCTGGTCCGCGACCTCGCTGAGGCCGACGCGTTCGAGCCAATGGTCCCCGGCGTCGTGAGCGGCCGCACGTTTCATGCCTTTGAGCCTGCCCAAATAGGCGAGAAGCTCACGCACCTTGGCGCGACGATACACACCGCGCTCCTCGGGGAGGTAGGCTGTGCGATCGAGGGTCTGCGGAGTCGGCGCGGCGCCAAAGAGCGACACTTCGCCCTCATCGGCACGAAGAATGTCGAGCCCGATTCGGATCAGGGTCGTCTTTCCGGCACCGTTCGGTCCGAGGAGGCCGAAGACCTCGCCGGGTCCCACTTCGAGCGAAACCGTGTCGAGCGCAGTGCGCCCTCCAAAACGCTTGGATACGCCCCGATACGCAAGAACTTCCACCGAGGAAGTGTATCGGTTGGAGGGCCCGGGGGGCTAATCCGCTGCAGGCTCAGGGACGGGACCCGCTGGCTCCGGATCTCTGGGAAAGCGCCGCAGCCAAGAGCTTCTTGGTCAATGTCGAAACCCCGATGCTCCCTAGCTCGTCGATCAGGAAAAGCCGTCGTGTCTCGGAGGTCTCGGCCTTTGCTCCCGTCGCCCGGAAGACGTCGATCTGCATTCGACGGTGCGTGAGCACGTGGTCCAGCTGTCCAATCGATTCCCGGGTTAGGCTTGCCGAAATCCCCGCGTCCCGAAGCGCTGATCGCGCGTCGCTCGAATCGAATGCGTTTCTGGAGATCATCGGCAAGCCCCAGAGCCCGGCAAACAGGCTCTGCTCGCTTCGGAGGAGCCAGACGCGCTGCTCCGATCCGCGGCCCTGCGTCGCCACTACCGCCGCTAGCTTCACTTGGCTCGGGGCTTTCTTTGCACGCGGCACAGGGAGCTCGTCGACTTCGCCATGTGCGCATGCCTCGCAGTAGTCGGCAAGCGGGCAGGACTCGCAGCTCGGTTGCTTGGGGGTGCAGACCGTGGCGCCCAGCTCCATCAGGGCCTGATTGAACGCGCCAGGTCTTGCGCCTGGAACCAAACGCGCGGCCTCTTCCCAGACGCGTTTGCTGGTCACCGAAGAACCAACCTGCGTGCCAATTCGAAAGAGGCGCGCGAGAACGCGGGTCACATTCCCGTCGACGATGGGCTCTTCTTTCCCGAAGGCAATGCTGCCGATGGCACCCGCGGTGTAACGACCCACGCCCGGCAGCGCACGCCGCGCTTCGGCGTCCTCGGGGACCTCTCCGTCGTACTTCGCGACGACTTCCCGGACCCCTGCGTGAAGCAAACGCGCACGTCGGTAGTAGCCGAGGCCGCTCCAATGCGAGAGCACGGTGTCTTCGTCGGCTTCAGCCAAGTCTCTCGGAGTCGGAAAGCTCGCCAGAAAGCGCTCGTAATAGGGGATGACCGTCTCCACGCGTGTCTGTTGAAGCATCACTTCAGACACCCAAATTGCGTATGGATCGCGGGTCTGGCGCCAAGGAAGGTCGCGGGCCGCTTCGTCGTACCAGCTGAGCAGCTTCTGCCGAATCGCAATCATCAGAGCTCGCCGTCGAACAGGCGCTCCGGGTTCTCGAGCGTTTCGATGATGTCGTACGCAAACGCGGCGCCAACGTGTCCGTCGACGACGCGATGATCGAGCGAGAGGGAAAGCAACATGACCTTGCCCACGACGATTTT
>CAMYMX010000522.1 GCA_947259605.1 uncultured Polyangiaceae bacterium
CTCATCGAGAAGCACCTTGTCGATACGAAGTGTGCGCACTTGGCCGCAAGCGACGATGTCCTCCCCGTAGCTCACGTGAGAGAGCAGGCAGGAAACCCCCGCCACGTCCCCTTCGCCGAGAAGCAGACTTCGGAGGTCGGTTCCACGTTGTCCCACGACGCTTCCCTCGACGATTACATACAAAGCGTCCGCGGCAGTGCCTGCGGTCACCAGACGTTCTCCGTCTTCCGCATCGACCAGCGTCGACCTTTCGACGAGGGCGACCAGAATGTCCCGTGGAACCTCGGCGAACAGTGGCATCGAGGGAAGCTGCGCAAGCGTCCGAGCGCTTGGGCGCAGACTCATTTCCGATTCCGGAGCCAGCGGTCTTTGAAGGAGCTCGACGCTGCTCATGTCGAGCCGCACGTCGGTTGTCTTTTCCGGTTTGGTGAAGCGGCTTTCTCCCGGTGGCGCCGTGTGGTCCGCGATCAAGGGCAGCGCATCGGTGATGAGGCTCTGCGTGTCGGTTGCGGGTCCATCCGCGGTGGGCCGTGGAGGCTCATCCGCCGTCACAATGACACTGCGATTTTGACGATGCAGCCGACGCGCCGCTTCGGGATCCACACGTTCGAGCACATCCTCTTTGCTCGGATCGATCGCCAAGATCACCTTCGCCATCGCAGCGGCGCGAGCGACAAAGCCCTTTGCCGCGTAGAGACTCACCGCGCGCTCGTAGGCCAGCACCGCATCAGCCTTGCGTCCCATTCGTTGAAGCAGGTCACCTCGTCGGTGTGACCAGCGAGGCTCATCCTGTAGTTGCTTCTCGATCAGCTCATAGATATCGAGCGCTTCGTGCAGCCGATCGGCTTTGAGTGCCTGGCTGAGCTGCGTACGAAGATCGATCGTCTTACTAGGTCGCCTGAACATCCTTCCACCCCCCTCGGAAGTCAATGCAGAACTCACCCTAGCGGTTTAACTACCCAACCCCCAAACTCGCGGCCGGGTGTGTTGCGAAATCGCCTCGACGTTCGGTGTACGGCGTCGCTCTGGCGTGGGTTTCGTACCGCTGTTTTGATCGAGTTCGTGTACGACCCACGTGCGTCCGAACGAGGGTGGCATGCCCTTTCCAAACGAGTTTCATCAGTCCCGTCGGGATGGCAAGCTCTGGCAGATGATCGGGGCCCACCTCGTATCTGGTTTTCGACTACAGCAACGCATCCGCGAGGCGCGGCATTCGCGGAGGGAGAGCAGCGGTCTGCTGTTTGTGATCTGGCGTACTCCAGCATGGATTTCCGGCTCGCCTCCCACGGACCCGGGATTGACATCACCCAATAGGCTGCAAAAATAACCCTTATGGATGGCAAAGCCTGGCTGCGCCTGCTGCCGTTGCTTGTGATGCTCGGCTGCGACGGTGTGATCGGCAGCTCGGACGGTCAGGGCCCTTTCGCAGGCCCGGGCGGGGGCGACGTCGGTGCCGTTGGAGCGGACGTCATACACCGGCTCAATCAAACCGAGTACCGAAACACGACCCGCGACCTCTTGGGAACGCAGCTCGACCCCGCTGCCAATTTCCCTGCCGACGACGTCAGTTTCGGTTTCGACAACATCTCGCAGGTCCTCTCCGTTTCGCCGCTGCTCTTCGAGCTCTACGAACAGGCGGCGCAAGAGCTGGCCGGAGAGGTCTTGAGCACGGGCATCCGTGATTCCATCGTCTTCTGCGACCCAAACTTGGCAAGTTGTCGGAGCGACGTTTTCCGGGAGCTGGCGAGCCGAGCCTGGCGGAGGCCAGCAAGCGAAGCGGAGGTCACACGCCTTCAGAGCCTGTTCGATGTTGCCTTGAAAGAGGGTGAGGGCGTCGAAGAAGGGCTCGAGCTCGCAATACGCGGGATTTTGCTATCGCCTCACTTCATTTACCGGCCGGAGCTGGATGACGATCCTCGATCCGCCCAGCCGCGCATGCTGAACGACTACGAGCTCGCATCCCGGCTGTCGTACTTTCTCTGGAGCAGCATGCCGGACGAAACGCTCTTCGAGGCTGCGGCCAACGGTTCGCTGCGAGGCGAAACAGAGCTGCGCGCCCAAGTCGACCGGATGTTGACCGACCCGAAGGCGCAGGCTCTCGTCGACAATTTCGCCGGCCAATGGCTTCGAATCCGCTCGCTCGCGGATCACGTCCCAGACTACGCGAGCTTGCCAGAGTGGGACGGAGCCCTCCGCGACGCCATGGGTCAGGAAGCCAAGCTCTTCTTCGGCGAGTTCCTCCGCGGAAACGCAGGGAGCAATCGCAGCTATCCGTTCCTCGGTGCAAGCGGGGGCCACCACGAGTATTCGCACCATCAAAACGACCCGGGCAATTTCGCTGCAAATCAGACAATCGACACCTGGGAAGTCGAGCAACTTTCCTATCTGCTCCAACGGATGAACGAGGTGCCTGAGGGCACGGGGACGCTGCTGCAGCATTCACAGGTCTTCTTCTCGAGCGAGATCGAAGATGGCAACGCCCACAGGCACCGCAACCTTCCGATTATTCTCGCCGGCAGCTGCCACGGTGCGTACACCACCGGCCGACATATCGATTACGAGCCCAACAAGAGCGTCAACGGGCCGCCCATTGCGAACCTGTTCCTTTCGATGATGGCCGCCATGGGCGTCAACCAGAGCAGCTTCGGCGACAACTCCACCGGGCCCCTTGGCCAGTTGGCCTAGCGTCAGTCGCCCGCCTTGTTGAACAGTCGGAGGAAGCCCACCAGATCGATAGCGCTTCCGTCGAACTTCACCTTGCCGCTCGCAAAGGCTTTGAGGGGGCTTCGCAGCCCGAGCACGATTTCGCGCCAGACGTTCGAGTCCACCGTGATCGTGAGGTCTCGATCTTCAGGGAGACCCTCGATGAACTCGGCGACGCCATGTCGGATGTGGATGCCGTAGCCCTCATCGACGTCGGGGAAACGGAAACCAACGAGCATCTCCTTGTCCGCGCTTTGCCCGTAGATGAGGTTCGCCGGCATGGCCGCCACGAACCTCCCGATGGGAACGGTGCTCACGAAAGAGAGGGCGTTTTCGGGTTTGATGCGGTCGTGGGTACCGACCTTGCCCTCGATCTCCAGTGCCTGCGTGAGGTAGTAGTTGCGTGCGTTGGCGTTGATTTGGCCGCGACCGAGGGCGCGAAGCGCGTCGCGTGC
>CAMYMX010000523.1 GCA_947259605.1 uncultured Polyangiaceae bacterium
TCACATTGTGGTCGACGGGACCCGAGTCGTATCGAAGCTCGGCCGAGCGGTCGAGCGAGGGCATCAGAAACAAATCGACGAGCCAGCCGATGCCCAGCAAGCCCAAGGTCAGAAACCAGATCGTCCCGCTCACTGGGCGCCCGTAGTAAAAACGATGCGCACCCATGAACCCGAAGATCCATAGCAAGTAGCCCATCCCCAGATTGTGCGTATCACCCTGCGCCATGGGGGGTTTCTACAATGCGGGCGGCAAGCGGGCTACCGGTTCGTGCAGGACGGCCTTCGGCCGGCGGTTTGTCCCGCCCCACCGCCCCCACACTAGCGCCTACCTACCCCTTGCTGATCTTGCCTTCTTTGTGGGGCTGGTGGCTGCGGCACTTGGAGCAGAACTTCTTGATGTGGAATTTCTCCGGCATCGTGCGCTTGTTCTTGTCCGTCGTGTAGTTGTCTTTGCCGCACTTTTCGCAGCTGAGCTTGATGAGATCACGCATGGGAGTGCCTTGCCTTTTGGGCTGGAAGGGGCGGAGTGTAGCGGGGCCTGCCGCCTGGTCAAATCCGGGCTCGGGCCCCTGGATCTCGACGCTAGATCCGGTGTAAACCCACGAAGATGTTCGAGACTGACCGCAGCAGCGGCACCCCGGCCGAATACATCGCCCGGCGCAGCCGCACCGTCGGCGAAATGTTCCTCAAGCGCGTGGAGCGTGACGGCGACGAGCCCGCCTTCTACTTCAAAGATGACGGCGACTGGCAGCCGGTCAGCTGGAACACCTTCTCCGCGCGAGCAGGCGCAATCGCGTCTTACCTCCTCGGGCTCGGCCTTCAGGTGCAGGACAAGGTGTGCATGGTGGGGAGCACCGGCCCGGCCTGGTGTTATTGCGACGTCGGAGGCCTGCTCGCCGGCGCCGTGACGCTCGGCGCCTACCCCACGCTCACTCCCAAGCAGCTCGCCTACATCCTCGGCCACGCCGATACGAAGGTGGCATTCGTCGAAGGCATCGAAGAGATCAACAAGATCCTCGCGCGGCGCGACGAGCTCACGAAGCTCGAAAAAGTCATCGTATGGGACAGCACGGGCGCCGAGTCCCTCATGGAAGCGCACGACTGGCTCGTGCCCTTCGAGCGCGTCCTTCAAACGCCGGTCGACCGCGCCGCCATCGAAGCACGCGTCGCCGCGGTCGACCCCATGAGCACCGCGATCATCGTCTATACGAGCGGCACCACCGGCCCGCCCAAGGGCGCGATGATCTCGCACGACAACATCATGACGGTCATGAAAGATCAGGACGAGGCCTTCGCCATCAACGAGGACGACGTCGGCCTGAGCTTTCTCCCGATGGCGCACGTCGCCGAGCGTATTCTCGCATTCTACGGACGCATCAACACCGGGATGGGCACCTACTTCGCATCGAGCATCGCGAAAGTCCTCGAAGAGGTGGTCGAGGTGAAGCCGACGATCTTTGGCAGCGTGCCGCGAATTTTCGAGAAGGCCTACGCGAAGATCATGAGCACCGTCGAGCAAGCACCTCCGACGCGGCAGCGCATCTTCCGCTGGGCCGAGAGAGTCGGCCGAGAGGCGGTGCAGCTCTGGCAGGCAGGGAAGCCCATCCCGTTTGGCCTGAAGCTCAAGTATGGCCTCGCCGACCGCCTGGTGTTTTCCAAGCTGCGCGCGGTGTTCGGCGGGCGCGTGCGCTACTTCATCACGGGCGCCGCCCCGATCGCGCCCGAAATCCTCGAGTTCTTCTGGGCTGCGGGGTTTCCGATCTACGAGATGTACGGGATGACCGAGTCGACGGTCATCACCCACGCCAACGTGCCAGGGAACGTGAAGCTCGGCTCGGTCGGCCGCGCCCTGAGCATCGTGGAAGACCGCATCGCCGACGACGGCGAGATCCTGGTCCGCGGCAAATGCGTGTTTCAGGGCTACTACAAGAACCCTGAAGCGACTGCGGAAACCGTGATCGACGGTTGGCTCTACACCGGCGACGTCGGCAAAAAGGACGAAGACGGCTGCGTCTACATCCTCGATCGAAAAAAGCACATCATCATCACCGCCGGCGGGAAGAACCTCACGCCCGCCAACATCGAAAACGAAATCAAAGCCTCCGACCCGCTGATCAGCCAGGCCCACGCGCACGGCGACAAGCGAAAGTACCTGGTCGCCTTGGTCACGATCGGCGCCGGCGAAGCGGTCGACTGGGCCCGACAACAGGGCACCATCGACGGAGCCACTGCGGACAAGCACATCAAAGCCCTCAGCGAGAACCCGCTCGGCCGCTCCAACGAGCTCCAGGCGCTGCTTGCCGAGGTCGCGCACGATGCCGACGTTCAAAAACGCATCGTCGCCTCGGTTCAGAGGGCCAACGAAACCTTGTCGCGGGTCGAGACCATCAAAAAGGTCTGCGTCCTCGACCGCGAGTTCAGCGTCGAGGAAGACGAGCTCACCCCGACGCTCAAGCTCAAGCGCAAGAACGTCGAGGCGAAATTTCAGCAAACCTTCGATCAGCTCTACGAAGACGAGGCGTTTGGCTTGGTGGTCGTGTCGGCCTAAGCTTGGGCTTCGATGCGTCTCACGCTCACCTGCCTCACCGTGATGCTCTTCGCGTCACCTGCCCTCGCGTTCGAGGGCGTGATGGAAGCCAGGCTTTCGAGCGAGCAAGGCGTCGCTGCCCGAGTCCGCGCCCGCTACTCGAAACAAGGCGATGTCCGCATGGACATTCAATCCGTCGACGAGAACGGCAAGCCAGTCCGGGCGACGACACTCATGCCGTCCAAGGGCGAGAGCTACTTCTCGATCGACCATGGGCAGAAAGTCATCGTCGAGATGCCCTACTCGACGCTCGCCACGGCCAGCAAGCAGGTCACGGGCTCGGCGGAAAACGCCAACCTCGCGATCAAAAAGCTCGGCAAGGCGACCGTCAGTGGCGTGGAGACCCGGCACATCCGAGTGATCGACAAAGACAACCGCACCATCATCGACCTCTGGCTCACACAGAAGTACCCGGCAGACCTCTGGACACGCGCGTTTCGGGGCCGGAATCTCGGGCTCGAGCTTTCCGACGACGAGCGCAGCAAAGCCATGAAGAAGTACGGGGTCAAGCCCGGGTTTTCGATGAAGATGCGCGTAGAGCAGGCTGGAGGTGTCCCCGTCGTCTTTC
>CAMYMX010000524.1 GCA_947259605.1 uncultured Polyangiaceae bacterium
ACCGCGAAATTCGGCGCTCATCGTCATCCCGACGGGCTAAGAGACCGGCAAACAAACGCGGTCCTGCCGCATGGAGACTGCTCTGTTACCCGATCGCGTCCAGCTAGCGTAGCCGGGCTTCTGGTACTACGAGGCGTGGTGGATGACGACAGGAACCGCGACAGCGGTGACCCGTTCTTGTCAGCTTCCAGGCAATTCCCTGGAGGGAAAGGATGTCCATGATGAAGAGTTCAAGTTCGCGAATCGCGGCAGTGCTCACGCTCTGCTCCGGGCTGGTTCTGTCCACAGGCTGTGTGAAGAAGTCCGAGTACGAGGCACTGCAAGCGCAGTACAACGACGCCCTCGCGAAGGAAGGCAAGCTGACCGGGACGGTCGAGAAGCAGGCAGCAGAGATCAATGCGCTCGAATCAGACTTCGACGCGCTCGCAGATATCTTTGCGGAAGAGATCGAAAACCAGGAGATTCAGCTCGAGCAATTGGTGGACGGGATCGAGCTCGAGATTCCTTCAGACGTCATGTACAAGTCCGGCGCCGCAACCCCGACCGTTGGAAGCGACGGGCTCGAGTACGCACAGAGGCTTGCGAAGTTTCTCGCGGACACCGACTACCTCATCAGTGTCGTCGGCCACACCGACAACCAGAAGATGTCACGCACTCTTGCCAAGAAGTATCCCAGCAACTGGGAGCTTGCGGGTGCACGGGCAGCCGGGGTCGCACGCTACCTCGTTGACAACGGTGTAGACCCAGCACAGGTGGTCGCGTCCTCGAGAGGCAAGTACGATCCTGTCGCCCCGAACAACACGCCGGAAGGTCGCGCACAAAACCGGCGGATCCAAGTCATTCTCCGATCGCTTCCGTAGTCGTCGTGCATACCTGGCGGAGGGTCAGCCACTAGGCTGCCAGAGGACGTTCGACGAGGAAGCGTTCGAGGTCGGTGCAGTCGACTTCGGGGATCCCGATTCCGAAACGCACCCCGATGCGGGACCAGAAGGCCTTCTCCTGGCCGGGGCGTTCGATGATACGCTCTATACAGGATCACAGATAAACACCGGGATATCCCGATCCGTGCGCGCTTGGTACGCGTCGTACGGCGGATACGCTTCGGTGATCGTCGGCCAGAGCTCGGCCTTCTTCTCGGGCGACACCTGATGTGCGCGGTAGGTGCGAGTTTCGCCCTCAGCGTGGATTGTGATGTCGGGGTTCGCCTTGAGATTGTAGAATCAGGTTGGGTTTTTCGACGCGCCGCCCATCGAAGCGACCAAGATCCGTTGCTCGCCGTAGGGCACGTACATGAGCGGAATCTCGTACCTCTTGCCGGTCTTGCGCCCAGTCATCGTCACGATGCAAATCGGCTTGCCAAGGAAGCTACCCATGAAACGGCCGCCGCTCTTCTTGTACACAGCGACGTTGATGCGCATGAACGCCTTGGTCATTCGCTTGATGAGCTTCTCCGCGCCGACGGGGATAGCTCGGACGTCTTCGCGTCGAGTCCTTACGTAGTCGCGCTGCGTCACGAGACGGACAGTAGCTCGGGACCCTCGGCAAGGCCATCCTGACCTGGACCGAGGCGAATCGCCCCCTCAGACAAGCTAGGCTCTTCGTTCAAACGTGGACGTGTAGGACTCGATGCGCCGGCTCGCCACCGACTCGGTCTGCCCCTCCCCTTCTTCCGCCCACCGAACCTGCAAGCCCGGTCGCAGGGTCTCTTGGGAAGAAGTCGAGCAACAAGTTGATCGAACCATCTCGATTCCGGAAGGCCACTCCGATGAAGATCTCGCGCATGACGGAAGGCTCAGCCGGCCGCGAACACCGCTCTGGCTCCGGCGCTAGAATACGTACGGCACGAGCCACCAGGTGCGCTCTTTGTATTCACGCCACTGCGGGTAGCGGCTCATGCTGGCTTCTTTCATCGCCATGTTGGCGGAAAACAGGACACCCCAGAAGTACACGAGGACCAGCGCTGGAATCCAATGCCACGCGAGCAGTGTAAAGCTTCCGTACACCATCATCTCTCCGAGATAGTTCGGGTGTCGTACCCGCTTGAACATTCCGTCGGTGATCAAGGCGCGCTTTACGCGGAGCGTTGAGAACTTCTGGACGTCTGCGGCGATCATGATCACACAGCCCAAGATACACAGCGTCACACAGAGACAGAACCACACGTTCATTGGCAGCGGGTAGTTTTGAGTCGAAATGCCGGAGATCAACACGAAACCGGCTAGCCAGTACAGCGCGAGCGCGACCGCATCGGCGATGCCGCTCGGGATCGTCACACGGCCTTGCCAGTTGGCGTCTGGGAAACGGAGGTCTTTCAACAACCAAACCACCCCGTAGGACCCATGCATCGCGAGGTAGAGCCAAGCTGCGGTAGATGTCGCGGCCGGCGTCTTGCCTGAGTAGTACCACATCAGCAATGCGATCACGGGGAACGTGCCAGCCTTTTGCACATTGATGATTGTCGCAAGCTTGAACGGTCGGGGGCCGCCACCAATGTCGAACATCATCCAGTGATTGAAGCGCGAAAGGGTCTGCGCCCACCGCCGAGGGGGTGTTTCCAGAATGTCGTCCATCGGAACCTCCGAAGCGGGCGGCGAAACGGCCTCGCCCGATTGCTCGAAACTACCAAACTCCGAAGCTAGGGACCAGGTAGTCTGAGCATCGATAAAACGAACGCCCTGTCGGCACGGCGTGCCCGACGCGACATAACATGGAGAACCGCACACTTGGGCTCTCAACATGGTCCCCATGGGCAAGAGAGCGAAGACCCGATACGCTGCGTTCGTGTTTGTCGGGCACTACGCGCCGAGCTTTGCCCTGCGCCAAAGCGGAGGCGTCCCCCTTTGGGTGTTGTTTCTTGCGGCGCAGTTCGTCGACGTGCTGTGGTCGATTTTCATCATGACGGGTATCGAGCAGGTCCGGATCGTACCGGGATTCACGGCCTCGAGCCCCCTCGACCTCTACTACATGCCGTACACACATAGCCTCACGGCGTCTGTGGCATGGGCCGTGATTCTCGGGGGGCTCGGCAGCCTGGTCTGGAAGCGACGAGGCGGTCTTGCGATCGGCGCTTGCGTGCTCGCACACTGGGTGCTCGATCTCCTGGTCCACGTGCCTGACCTTCCGCTCTATGGCAACCGGGTCAAGGTCGGAT
>CAMYMX010000525.1 GCA_947259605.1 uncultured Polyangiaceae bacterium
AGATCCTTCTCGTCGGGAATACCGTCGCCGTCGTTGTCTGGGTCTGGGCATCCGTCTTCATCCTGGAAGCCGTCGAAGTCCTCCGGCTCGTCCGGACAATCGTCGACCGTATCGGGAATCCCATCGCCGTCGCGGTCGCCCTCTCTACCCTCCGGGCAGCCGTCCTCGTCTCGGTCACCGTCGTAGTCCTCTTTGACCAACGGGCAGGCGTCATCCACATCGAGGATTCCGTCGCCGTCGTTGTCGAGATCCGGGCAGCCATCGCGATCTTCGAAGCCGTCCCGGTCTTCCGCTTCGTCCGGACAACCATCGTCATCATCGGCAATTCCGTCGTTGTCGCGGTCCCCGACGGCCGGCTCGTAGACGATTCCGAGCGTTGCGCGAACGTCAGCCGCTTGAAATCCGGTCTTTGGAATCCCAGCACCGGCCGCGACGAAGAGGAAGCTCTTGTTGGTGACGAAGTACTTGAACCCGCCGAGAACCTCCATGGAAAGCGTGCCTTTGGTGCCGATTTCTCGGGCGATTTGGCTGCCGTAGAACTCGATGATGAAGTCGAGTGATCTCGCAATGCGGAAGGCCGAGCCGAAGCCGAACGTGATCAGGTCGTCGTAGGTGAACCTCCGACCCGCGCCCTGGTCGACCGGATCGACCGCGTTGGCCGTGGGAATGCCAAGCCCGGCAGGCTCCGAAAGCCCGTCCCAGATGAAGGTGGCGCCCTGCCCCGAGACCCAGCGGTAGCCGCCTTCAAGTGCGAGTCGGATCTTTTCGATCGGCTGAAACTCGAACACGGCGGTGGGCCAAAGGGAGTAGCCCGGCTCCCCGGCGAACTGTGTCGACTTGGCGGTAGGGAAACCTGCTCGGAGGGTTACCGCGATGCCAACCGGAAGCTCTCCGAGGTTCAGCAGGCGCGCCTTGGCAACGATGGTCAGGTCACCGACGCCCTGTGACCGCAATCCTCCAGCCTGGTAATTGTAGAGACAACCCGCCGACGTGCCACCATCACAGGTACCGCCGCGATCCGGAGTTTGCACCGCGTTGCCGCGGAAAAAGGTAATCGGCAGCTGAATGCCAAGAACCAATCGGTCGATGAGACCGATGTTGAACATCAGGGTCCCGGTGAACGCTTGCTTCGAGATTCGGCTCTCGCGCGCTGCGGAGTCGGCCGTTGCGTTAGGATCGTTTACAAAGCCGTTGTATCGAAGGATGCCGAAGCCCGCATCGAGGACGAGCCCGAAGCTGAAATCCTTGTGCGGCATGACCTCGGTGCCGTTCACGCTGAAGTACCCTCGCGAGTCGACGGCCGGGCGAAACAGGTGCAGGTCCATGCCACCGTCGGTGAGGGTCGCCACCTGGGCGTGAGAGCCGCTCGCAAGGACCGATGCCCCCAAGACCAGCGCCGTCGCCCATGCCGACCACGCGGCCGAAACCCGCTTCCCTCGTGTTCCCCCAAACACCTTGCCTCAGTTTGTCATGGGCGCAGCCCATTAATCAACGATTCTGCGCCCCTGCGTCACTCCGAGGCCAACATCTGACGGTACGTTGGGGTCCTTGGGTTGTCCGGATACCGTTTGACGAACGTATTCATGTGCTTTCGGGCGGTGGTCAGGTCATCCATCGCCCGGTAGGTCTCGATCAAGAGCGCCAGGGCCGCGGGGCTGCGAGCCTTGCCCATGCCGAGAGCCTCGACCACGCAGGCATTGTCTCCTCGAGCCACGCACGCATAGGCCTCCTCGAGGGCCAGATTCGGATCCGGCGTAGGAATGGGCTTGGCTTCCCGCTTTGGACCCCGCTCACGATCGGGGTTGGCAGCCCGCACCCTTCTCATGAGACGCTTGGCGTCCGAGCGCTGCTTGGACGTGATGTCGTCGAGCTCCAGCACGAGCTTGGCTTCGCGACGAACCTGATCGAGGTCTTGCGCCTCGAGCGCACGTTCGCCGTCGCTGATGTGCGACTGCGCGTAGCGGTACCGGATTTCGCCGAACTCCAGTGTCTGTCGCAGGATGCTGTCCGTCGGCAGGTCATCCGCAATGGCGTATGCCTCGTCGATCTGGCCGCTCGCCAGCGCCTCCCGGGCCTGGGCAAGCCTCCCCTCCCACTCCTGTGGCTCGTCAATCGCTTGGCCGTCCGAGTCGCCCGCCGAGCGGACCGGCTCCTGAGGCATGGCCTCGACTTCAGGAGACAACGCCGCGACAACCACCACCGGTGGTCGCTCGGCAGGAGCGATGCGCTCCGGCGCCTTACGCATCGTGGTCAACACCGCGCCGGCCCCGGCAAGCAACAGCAAGCCGATCACCGAAATCGCAATCCCCGCCTTGCGCGAGGCTGCGGGCGGGCCGTCCGACACGGCTTCGAGGGGAACCGGATCCAGGCTGCGCGCACCCTCGGGGGGCACGAAACGGAATCGAACCTTCCCGAGCTCCAGGATGTCTCCCGCTTCCAGCACGGCGCGCGACACGGGCACGCCGTTGACCCGCATTCCATTGGCACTGTCGAGATCGAAGGCCGTCACGGTGCCTTCCTTCAATTGAACTTCGGCATGCTCGTGCGAAATGGACTTGTGATTGATCCAGATGTCGAGTCGCTCGTCGCGGCCGATCCGAAGCACCGGTTTGCTCAACGTGAACTCCGCACCGATCACCGGATCGCTGAGCACGACCAATCGCGGAGGCGGTGCGCTCCTGGGCTTGGGCGCATGGGCAGTCATCTTCGCTTGCGTTGCCGGAGCGTCGGACTGAAACGCCAGGTCGTAGTCGCCAATTCCTAGCTGATCGCCGACGGCCAACTCCGCATTCTCGTCGATTCGCTCACCGTTGACCGTGACGCCGTTGTACGAGCCGAGATCCTCGACAATGTAAGCTTCATTACGTTTCAACAGGCGTGCGTGACTGCGAGATACGTTTCGCTCGGTCAGCCGAATGCTATTGCCGTCCTGTCGCCCGATCGTGATCTCGTCGCGCAATAGCGGTACGACGGTCGTGTGACCTTTGTCGTCCGAGATGACGAGCTTATACATCGTTACGGCCCAAGAGCAGTTTCCGCTACAGTTCCGAGGGGTTGAGCGAATGGTACCGCGGCGGGCCCCGGTGTCAATCTTGCCTCGGTGAAGGTTTGCACTCCTCGAGAACCCGGCTATGCCCGT
>CAMYMX010000526.1 GCA_947259605.1 uncultured Polyangiaceae bacterium
CGTATGCCGGAGAAAAACAAAGGGACCCACGCTTCCGCCGGAAGAACTGCCATTTGACGCCCACGGCAAAAAGCCCGCTCAGTGTCCATCGAGGGTCACCTGTGACGTCGTGCAGGCTCGCGAGGGTAGCGATCACCGTTGCATCGAGGGAGTCGACGAGCCCAATCGTGACATCTGCGGTCGGGCCCAAGACAAGGGTTTCATTGTCTTGAACAAAGGTGCTCACCGCGAAGATCGGCTGCACGACGCCGGGGCCTACCGTGTTTGGATCGTCTGCGATGAGCGGCGGCCCGGCACGAGCCAGATTCGGGAGCCAAGCGAAGAAAACGACGGCCGCGCCAGCCATCGCGAGCCGATTGAAATAGGTGGTCATCGGGGATGATCTCTCGGGACCGATCGAAGAACTATGGCGTACGCAGAGCGCAAGGTACTGCGTCGTTGCGCAAAGCGCGAGAGCGGAGCCAGACTCTGGGACGAGGATGCCTAACGGCGGCAGTTGTCGCAGATGCCGCATTTGGGTGGACGGGTCTCGCCAAAGTAGTGGCGAATGAATGCGCTGCGACAGTCTTCGGTTTCGGCGTAGGCCGCGATGGTTTGAAGGTGTCGCGCGTCTTGGATTCGTCGGGTCTCCAAGCGTGCTGCTAAGTCGGTCGCGCCGGCACGGATTCGCTCCGCGGTGGCGCCACCGGTGTACTCCCCGCGCTTCACCATGTGGATGAGGCCGAGCTCTTCGAGTTGCGCACACACGGCTCGGGCGGCGGTGACGGGGACTCTCGCAGACAGCGCAAGCTCCTTGGGCTTGACCGGCTTGCCCTCGTCTACCCACGCGACCAGTGCATCGACGATGCGGCGAGCTTGCGCTGGGTTCGACCGGCCCTTCTCCTGGAGGTGCTCCTGGATGCGAAGGTCGTTGGGATCGAAGAGCAGGACGCATTCCGAACGCTTGCCGTCTCGGCCCGCGCGGCCTGCCTCTTGTACGTATTGCTCGAGCGAGCCGGGGACCTGGTAGTGGACGATGTAGCGAATGTTGGGCTTGTCGATGCCCATGCCGAAAGCGCTGGTGGCCACCATGACCAGACGCCGCGTCGGCTTCATGAACTTGCGCTGCGTGGAAGCGCGCTCGGCGGCTTTCATTTTTCCGTGGTAGCGCGCCGAGGGAATCTGCGCGCGGGCAAGCGCGCTGGCGACTTGATCGACGGCTTTGGTCGTGGCGCAATAGACGATGCCGGGCCGCTGCAATCGGCGAATCAATCTTGCGGCGCTGGTGATCTTGTCGTCACCCCAAACGATGTTTGCTGACAAGCGAAGGTTCTTGCGGTGGGGCGGTGCGATGACCTCGACCGGATTTTTCATCTTAAGACGGTCGCTGATGTCTTTCCGGACGCGCGGCGTGGCCGTTGCGGTGAGGGCCAGCACGATGGGGCGACCGAGTGGCGTTCGAAGCGCGCCGAGACGCAGATACGATGGGCGAAAATCATGCCCCCACTCCGAAATGCAGTGGGCTTCGTCGACACACAACATCGCTGGCTTCACCTCAGCGAGTGTGGATCCGGCGAGCGACTCTAGCGTCTCTGGGGTGGTCAGCACGATGAGCGAGCCTCCTTTGCTGAGGCGCGCCAACATCTGGCGACGGGTGGTCGCGCGAAGCGTGCTATCGATGCGCACGACCGGCGCACCACGCTCACGAAGCTTTCGCTCCTGATCGCGCATCAATGAAATGAGCGGCGAGACGACGATGGTCGGCCGGTCGAACAAGAGCGCCGTCACCTGATAGATCAGGGATTTCCCATAACCGGTGGGCAGCACGACCAGCGTGTCACGCCCGGAGAGCAGCGCCTCGATCGCGCGTGCTTGCTCCGGGTGAAGCTTCGGGATGCCGAAGCGCTCCTTTGCGACCCGCCGTGCGGCGTTCAGGTTTGCGGAGGCAGCCGTACGTCCCCTAGCCACGAGCGCAGTCTACGCGTGGGCGCAGGCAAAGGCGATTTCTGCTCCGTGGGTGGCTCGCGAGGCGGAACGATTGCCGTCGCCAATGATCATGGCTCGCGCGATGAAGCGCGGCGCCGGATGAAAGAGCATTGTGGCGGTGCCTAGACCATCGTCGACGAACGGCGAGTCGTCGTTGGACAAAAGACGACAGCCGTGGCTCAGGCGCCGCAGAAGCCGGCGCAGTCGAGCCCCCAGCCCTGAAGGTTGGCGCACTCGGAGTTGGACGTGCAGGCGTAGGTGCAGCGGTAGTCCCACTTGCCGTTGTCCTGGGTGTAGCGGCAGAGCCCCCCGGCCGGGCATTCGTCGTCGGCTCCCTGCGTACACTGGATCTCGTCTAGCTGCGCGCTCACTGCGTCGCAGGTCGTGAAGTCCTCGCGCGGGCCGCAGTACACGGTGGCCCCAGCGCCAGACATGCTGGCGCGATCGGGGATCACCGTGACGTAGGGCTCTTCGCCGTTGCATTCATAGGGCCCGCCAGGGAACTCCAGCTGCGCCTCAGGCAGACAGAAACCGGTGTGGTCATCTGGGTAGCGGTCGCCCTCGAAGAACATCGGCACGCAGCGGTCGCCTGAGTTCCAGCAGTTCTCGTCGCTCACGCAGGTCTCGCAGGTCCCTCGCTCCCACTTCCCGAAGTCGGTGCATTCGAGGGTGATCGGGTTGCAGGTCTTGCCGTTGCAGTCTTCGTCTTGCGTCTGGACGGTGCATGGCGAACCGATGACGTTGCCACCGACTCCGCCCGTGCCTCCCACGCCTCCGATGCCGCCTGCGCCTCCGACGCCTCCAACACCGCCGGTGCCTCCATCGGGCCCGATGCAATCGCCGGTGTCGATGGAACACTGCTCGCCGGCGGAGCAACCCCCAACGGAGAACGCGCCCATCGTGACGGTCAGGATAGCTTGGCTATCGGCGACGATCGTCACAGCGTTGCAACCTGCAGCAACCACCGCACAGTTTGAATCCAGTGCCACGGCGTAGAGGCCCCATTCGCCGGGATCGGGAGCCGCGATGGGCGGCCCTTCAGTACCACCACGCAGCATGAACGTGCTGCCGATCGCGTCGCTAGGCCGCTCCGGAATCTCGAGCGAATCGCAGGAATCGAGGAGGTAGCCTTCGACCCTGACCGCTTCGTCGCGCGCCGACCGAGGGACCCCT
>CAMYMX010000527.1 GCA_947259605.1 uncultured Polyangiaceae bacterium
GAGCAGCGGCGCGTGAACAGCTCACGCGTCTCGTGGGCGCTCAGCCGGGGGTCAACCGCGTGGTCGACAAGCTTGCGGTGACGCACGCTGGACGCAGGCGGTAGAAGGCCCGAAAGATTGGCAATGGCATCCAAATCCCAAACCGACTTCTCCAACTTCGTCAACGGGCTCGAGCGGCGCAATCCGCATGAAAACGAGTTCGTCCAAGCGGTTCGCGAAGTGGCGCATTCGGTCTTTCCGCTCATCGATTCCGATGCGGACTACCGAAGCGCGAAGATTCTCGAGCGCATGACCGAGCCCGATCGGGTGATTTCCTTTCGTGTCTCCTGGGAGGACGACGAGCGGAACATTCGCGTCAATCGGGCTTGGCGGGTCCAGTTCAATCGCGCGATTGGTCCTTACAAAGGCGGCCTTCGTTTTCACAAGAGCGTCAATCAGTCGATATTGAAGTTCCTCGGCTTCGAGCAAACTTTCAAGAACAGCCTCACGGGTCTTCCGATGGGAGGCGCCAAGGGCGGCTCAAACTTCAATCCGAAAGGGAAGTCGGCGCGCGAGGTCATGCGTTTTTGCCAGAGCTTCATGAGCGAGCTCTTCAGGCACATCGGCTCGGATGCCGATGTTCCCGCCGGCGACATCGGCGTGGGCGCGCGCGAAATCGGTTTTCTCTTTGGACAGTACACGCGCTTGACCAACGAGTTCGAAGGGGCGCTGACCGGGAAGGGCCTGTCGTATGGGGGAAGCCCCGTGCGAAAAGAGGCGACGGGGTACGGCGCCATCTACTTCTTGCAGTGCATGCTCGCGAAGCAAGACGAGGCGCTCGAGGGTAAGCGCGTTGCCATCAGCGGCGCCGGCAACGTCGCGCTCTTTGCTGCGGAGCGTGGGCTTCAAGAAGGAGCCAAGGTGATCACGCTCAGCGACTCTGGAGGTTTCATTCACTGCAAGTCCGGGCTCGACGAAGAAGCGCTCGACGCGATCAAGACGCTCAAGCTCGAAAAGAGAGGGCGTTTGAGCGAGCTCAGCGAGCGATGGAAAGGCGTCGAATACTTTGATGGAAAAGCGCCCTGGGGCGTGGAGTGCGACGTGGCGGCGCCCTGTGCGACCCAGAACGAGCTGGACGGCGACGCTGCCCGCACATTGATCGACAACGGGCTACGGGTGGTGGTGGAAGGTGCGAACATGCCGTCGACCGACGAGGCGATCCAATGCTTCCGGGACGAGGGAATCGTCTTCGGCCCCGGAAAGGCCGCCAACGCTGGAGGTGTGGCAGTGAGCGGTTTCGAGCAGTCGCAAAACGCGGCGCGCCTGCGTTGGAGCCGTGACGACGTGAACGCGCGCCTCAAGTCGCTGATGCAGAGCATCCACCGGAAGTGTGCAGAGGAAATGGAGCGTGACGAGGGGATCGACTACGTCGACGCAGCCAACCGTGCGGGTTTCCGAAAAGTCGCGGACGCAATGCTGGCATACGGCGTAGTGTAGACCGTCCGCCCTAGAACAACACCTTCGCTCCGACGTTGAGCGAGAGCTCGTGGATCTTGAAGCGCGTGTTGCCGGGTTCGACGCGCCCCACCAACCTCAGAGCGGAATTTCGCGGTACTAATCGTTACGTCGCGTGCGGCGCCGCGACTAGACGGCGTTTGTTTTTCCGATGCCCTTCGACTCCGGCGGGATCGAGTAGGTCACAGTAGCGTGGGCGACCGGCGCGTCGCTGCCATGGGAAAACATGGTGACGCGTCCTACGGCAAGGCGTTTCCCGAGCTTGAGCATTTCGGCCTCGGCGATGACGTCGGTCGGCTGGGGGGCGCGAAGGAAATCGATGTTCAGATTGGTGGTGAGCGCGAGCGCGACCGGGCCAATCATGGCGAGCACCAACCAATACATCGCCGTGTCGGCAATCGTCATCAGTACCGGGCCGGATACGGTTCCGCCCGGCCGCAGGTAGCGGTCCGTGACGGGGATTCGGATTCGTAGGAAGTCGTCGCGCAGCTCCTCGATTGCGACGGGCATGCGGGCCTGCGGAAAGAACTTCGCGATGAAGTCCTTGATTTCGTCGCCGGTCATTTTGGGCATGAGAGCTCGAGCCATCCTTCCTTGCTGTTGGTCGAGCGAAGCATAGCTAGAACGGAGCTCTCATGCGTGTCGGGGGCGCCAAAGATCCGACTCAAAGATCCGACCGACGTTGAGCAGAACCTCGAAATGTCACGAAACACGCGGCAATCGCCGACCGCGCCCCCGAGTTCAAAGGTTCATCCTATCCGCCACAAGGACGGGACGCCCTACTGAGTGTACGGACCGGGGGATCATCGGAGCGTGTTACGCTTACCCGTCCGAAGAGGAAGCATGATCTCCGAGCAAGACGCAGAGCGGTTCGCGGATGAATGGATCAGGGCGTGGAACGACCACGATATCGACGCCATCATGGCCCACTACGACGAGCTCTCATCGTGATCGATCACGTTTCTGTCCCTGTTCGCGACCTCGCCGAAAGCACCGCATTCTACGAATCTGTCCTTTCCAAGATCGGCTTTGCAAAGCTGGTTGAAAAGCCTGGAACCGTGGGGTTCGGCGAGAGGTATCCGGAGTTCTGGCTGAATCATCGTCCTGATGGGCACGGCATCAGTGATGGGTTCCACGTGTGCCTGCGAGCGAGGACCGCCGACCAAGTGCGGGATTTCCACACGCGTGCGGTGGCGCTGGGCGCGCAGAGCGATAGCGAGCCGGGGTTTCGACCCGAGTACTCGGAAAGCTATTATGCCGCGTTCATTCGTGACAAAGATGGGAACCGCATCGAGGTGGTGACGTTCATTGCAGGTGCGGAGTAGGCGAAGCGAACCGCGTGGAGGTGAGGCTCCCGGTAGTATTTCTCGGGCGGCGCGGTGGCGAAATCATCGGGCAGCCCTTTCACCAACTCGGGTGGCAGCTCGCCTCTTAGCCCATGGGGCTCATGCTGAGAGCCGAATTTCGCAGAACTAATCGTTATGTCGCGTGACTCACAGCGCGGACAGGGCCTTTGTCTTTACTACGCTCCACTACGATGAACCTCGGCTTCGGCAGCATCGAGAGCCCTGGACGTGATCTCCATCGCTCCCGCGAGAATCTGAATCACGAGCTGCATACGAGGGTGCGGCCCCGGTTCCA
>CAMYMX010000528.1 GCA_947259605.1 uncultured Polyangiaceae bacterium
CGACATCCTCGATGTCGAGAAGATCCAATCGGGCAAGCTCGATTTCGAGATCCAGCAATTGGATCTATCTGTGGTCATCAAGGACGCGATGGCCGCGAACGACGGCTTTGCCTTGGAACACGACTCCCGGATCGTTCTCGCGAGTGAGCCTGAACCTGTCCTGGTGCATGCTGATTCGGATCGCCTGGCTCAGGTCTTCGCCAATCTCATTTCCAATGCCGTGAAGTTCTCGCCCGCGGGCGAGGCGGTGGACATTCGCATGCAAGTGACGGCGGATCGCGTCCGCGTCGACGTACGAGATCGGGGCCCTGGCGTCCCTGCGAAATTCGAGAAGCGATTGTTTCAACGGTTCGCCCAGGCCGATGCTTCAGATAGCCGACAGAACACCGGGACCGGCCTTGGGCTCAGTATCTCCAAAGCGATCCTCGAGCGCATGAGCGGCACGATCGGGTACGAGCCTGCGGAAGGCGGGGGGAGCCGGTTCTACTTCGAGCTTCCCATTGCAAAGGCCGTCGTTCGGGAAGCGCGGCTCTGCGCGCGGCGAGTTCTCATCTGCGAGGACGAGCCCGACATCGCCTTACTTCTGCGAAAGATCCTCGCCATCGAGGGCTACACGGTCGACGTTGCCCCGAATATCGCCACGGCGACCGCCCTGCTAGGCGAGCACGACTACGCGGCGGTGACACTCGATTTGAGGCTCGGTCAGGAGAATGGCCTCGACCTACTCGAAGAGATACGGCATCGGGCAGACAGCATCCCGGTGGTCGTGGTGTCCGCCATCGCCGACGAGGTGAGCCGAGAGCTCAATGGCGGGGCACTGTCTGTCGTCGACTGGATCACCAAACCGGTCGACGAGACGCGTTTGCTCGCATCGATTCAGAGCGCCACCCATGCCCCGGGCAGAACACGCGTTCTTCACGTCGAGGACGACTCCGACCTTTCCGACATGGTGAGCGCCCTTTTGTCGGACATCGGGCCCCTGACCCATGTGCAGACCCTTCGAGAAGCGCGGGAGCGCCTCGAGGAGGAGACCTACGACCTCATTCTTCTCGATATGGGCTTGCCAGATGGCGACGGCACAGAGCTCTTGCCGTTCGTAGGCAACACGCCTGTCGTCGTCTTTTCCGCTCGGGAAGCGGACTCAGCTGCAAGCGAAAACGTCGTCGCGGCGCTCGTCAAATCCCGCGTGACGGAGCAAGCGCTGCGAGAAGCGATTCACCGAGCCCTTCCCGTCGCGTCCTAGTCGTTCAGGATTCTTCGAATCTCGTCGGGAAGCGTCATCGGGTCGAAGGGCTTGTGAACGACGCCTGCCGCTCCAGCCTCGAGGTAGCGTGCGACCTCATCGCGCTGCACCTTGGCGGTCATGAAGATGACCGGCGTGCTCTCGAGCTCTGGATCCTCTCGGATCTGGCCGAGGACGGTCAGGCCATCCATCTCAGGCATCATCATGTCCATCAAGATCAAGTCTGGATTGTGCGCTTTGGCGGTTTCCATCCCCTGAGCTCCGTTTTCCGCCAGCAGCACGTCCCAACCTTCCACGCTTTGCAAGCTGAGCTCGCCGATGCGTCGAATATCCGCTTCGTCGTCGACGATGAGAACCTTCATGCGATGTACTGCTTTCGAAAGCCGCTACGATCTTCCTCTGCGATCTGGTCGGACGGCCCTACGATCCGGTTTCGCCCATTACTCTTTGACCGGTACAGACGCTGGTCCGCGCGACGGATGAGGGCCTGTGCCGAAAGTCCGTCGTCAGGAAGTGCCGCGACACCTGCCGACGCGGTCACCGAAAAGGTCGTACGGTCGCTCGCCTCAAAGCGCATTTCCGAGAACTCCATCAGCACTCGGCCAAGCGCGCGTTCCAGCAAGTCCGCCTTTTGCCCTGGCAAGACGACGAGAAACTCTTCGCCGCCCCAGCGACATCGAAGATCCTCGTTTCGGAACCGATGACGTAGCAACCGGCCTAGCCCTGCGATGACGGCGTCCCCATAGGCATGGCCGAATCCATCGTTGACCTGCTTGAAGTGGTCGATATCGATGATCGCCACGGCTAGCGGGGTCTCGTTCCGATGCGCCTCGGAGAGACGTTGCTCCAGGGCCTCGAGAAATGGTCGTCGCAACATGAGCCCAGAGAGCGGGTCCTTCTCAGCGCGTTCTTGCAGCAGACGCGCATGCATGAGCTGCACGTCCACGCGCGCATTGAACTCTTCTTCGAGCACGGGCTTTGAAATGAAGTCATTGGCGCCCGAGCGAAACGCTTCGATCCGAGTGCCATCGTCGATCGTGGCGGTGATCATCAATATGGGAAGCGTCTGCCATTGGACAGACATGCGAAGCGCCTTGCAGACGTCGACTCCGCTGGTGTTGGGGAGGTCGATATCGAGCAGCAGGAGATCGGGCCGGAACTCCTCGAGCGCCGCGGGCAGCTCGGCCGGTGTCGGAATCGCACGGGTGTCGATTTCGTTGGCCTGGAGCAAAAGCTCGGCGTGATTCGAAAAATCGGGGTCGTCTTCGAGAATTAGCACGCGGCCGCGGCGCGCCGATGCTTCGTCGACGATCTGCTGAACGGCCAGCGAGAGAAGGTCTTCGCGAAGGGGCTTTTCAATGAAGAGCGACGCTCCGACCTGAGTCGAGGCAACACGCGTCTCGAGACTCTGGTCTGCAGACATCAGCACGAGCGGAAGGCTTCCTTTCCCCGGCAGATCACGAAGCTCGCGGCACAGGTCGAATCCGTTCATCCCATCCAAGTGGACGTCGACGATCGCTGCGGCGAGCTTGATGGAAGCGGCTTTGTGCAAAGCCTCCGGCGCAGAGCTCGCAACGCAGACGTCGAGCAGCTGCTTTCGTAGAAAGAGCGTAGCGGTCCGTCGCACGTCCGGGTCGTCGTCCACGAAAAGAATCGTACCTGCCGAGACCGAGTCCACGGATGCGAGGTCGGAACTTGGGGTCGACTCCAGCGGCTGGGACGCCAAACGAGCATCTTCTAGGGCTCGACTAACCTCGGTCCAAAGATTGCGCCGAACACGCAAGGGCGACGACTGGTACTCTGCAAGAAGATCTTCGATCTGACCAGCCAGGACGCCGACGAGCTTGAAGCCGTACGCGCCTGCGGTTCCCCGCAGACGGTGGGCGC
>CAMYMX010000529.1 GCA_947259605.1 uncultured Polyangiaceae bacterium
TTCAGAGCCAAGGCCATGATGGCGATGAACGTGTCTTCCGCGTCAGCGAAGTCAACCGTGCGGTTCGCCTCACCCTCGAGGACAACTGGGGCAAGGTGCTCATCGAGGGCGAGCTGTCCGACGTGCGGCGCGCGAAGGGTCACGTCTATTTCACCCTCAACGACGAGGAAGACCCCGCACAGCTGCGAGGGGTGATGTTCCAATCGGACGTCCGCCGGACCAAGGCGCCGCTCGAAAATGGGGCCCGCATTCGCTTCCGCGGGACGCTTTCGCTCTACACCGCGCGCGGTCAGTTTCAGCTCATCGCGCGCTCGGCGCACCTCGCGGGCGAGGGCGACCTCGCCGCCCAGTTCCGGAGGCTCCGTGCGAAGCTCGAAGCCGAGGGCCTGCTCGACCCGGAGCGAAAGCGCCCCCTGCCCGCGCTGCCTAGGCGGCTTGGCGTCGTCACGAGCCGAACCGGTGCGGCCCTGCGGGACATCATTCGCGTGGCCTCCGAGCGCTGCCCCGTGCAGATCCTCGTCGCCGACTGCCGGGTGCAGGGCGAAGATGCGCCGACCAGCATCGTAGCGGCGCTCGAGCTGATCCAACGGGTCGAGGACCTGGACGTGGTGATCGTCTCGCGCGGCGGCGGTTCGGCCGAAGACCTCTGGGCGTTCAACGACGAAGGGGTGGCGCGCGCCATTGCAGCCTGCCGCGTGCCCGTCGTGAGCGGCGTCGGTCACGAGGTCGACATGACGATCGCCGACCTGGTTGCCGACGTGCGAGCCGCCACGCCATCCAATGCAGCCGAGATCGTCGTGCCCGAGCGCAAAGCGCTGCTCCGCGATCTGCGAGCGTGGGAACGGCGGTTGAACCAGGCGCTGGACAATCGGATCGGCGGACTTCGCCTTCGGCTCGAACGGCAACTGCGCCCGCTCTACGGCGCACGGCGAGTCATCAGCCCGATTCGTCGAGAGCTCCGGGACTTGCACGAGCAGCTGCAGCAGATGCAGCGGTCCGATCTCCGCGAAAGGCAGGACCGGCTCGCGGAGCTCCATCGGCGGCTGATGCGCTTGGACCCGCGCTCGGTGCTCCGGCGCGATCAGCGCGAGCTCGCCGCGGTGACCGCCAGGCTCAGGGATGCGGGCCGCATGCCGGTTCGGGATCGCCGTGACCGCCTGACGTCTATCGCGTTTCGATTGCAGGGCCGCGGGCGGCCGCTGGTGCGGGAGGCGCGCGCGACACACGCGGAGCTTTGTGCGCAGTTGGACGCGCTTTCGCCTCTTCGGGTGCTCGAGCGCGGGTATGCGATTGCACTTCACGAGTCGACGGGTCGCGCCATTCGGAGCAAATCCGAAGTGAAGCAAGGTGACCGGCTGCGCGTCCGAGTGTCCGATGGTGAGTTTGGCGCGAAGGTCGAAAGCCATGACTGACCCGATTCGCCTCGGCATTTTCGGTTGGCCGGTTGCGCATTCGAAGTCGCCGCAGATGCACGTGTCCGCCGCGCGGGAGCTGGGCATCGCGCTTTTATACGAGCGATTCGAAGTGGCGCCGGAGGGTTTGGCCGAGGCGGTCCGAGCCGAGCACGCGGCGGGCATCGATGGCTACAACGTCACCGTGCCGCACAAAGTGGCCATCATGTCGCTGATCGACGAAGTCGCGCCCGCGGCGCAGGCGATCGGCGCGGTCAACACCGTCGTCCGGCGCAACGGGCGGTACCTCGGCCACAACACAGACGCCCCTGGGTTCGTGCGCTCGCTCGAGGACGCCGGCGTGCAGCTCAGCGGGGCGATCGCGGTCGTGCTGGGCGCGGGCGGCGCAGCGCGTGCCGCGGTCGTCGGCCTGGCTGACGCGGGCGCGGCCGAAATCCGCGTACTCTCTCGAAGGCTCGAGCAAAGCGAAGCCCTTTGTCGAACCTTGGCCGGCGCGGTCAGCTGTGGTTTGAAGGCGGCGCCACTGGGCAACGCCGGCCGCTACTTCGAGGGCGCCAGCTTGCTCGTTCAGGCTACGAGCGCGACCCTCGAGTCGAACCCCGGCGCCCAGGCGTTTGCCGATTCGCTCCCGATCGAAGCCCTCCCGGAGGGAGCCGCGGTCGTCGACATGGTTTACAAGCCGCTCGAGACGACCCTGCTCGCACGCGCGATTGCACGCGGTTTAACGACCGTCGATGGCCTCGGGATGCTGCTCCATCAGGGCGCGATCGCCTTCGAAATGTGGACCGGTTTCGAGCCGCCTGTCGACGTCATGCGATCGGCTTTGAGCGACTGAGGGCGCATCAGAGCGCGGTCCGCCGGCTCATTGGGCGACGGAATGTGTTCGACGACGTTCATTCGCCGTCGAGCTCCGCAACTCCGAAGATCTCGGCCGCATGTACGAACACCAGCTTCTCAGCTTCCATGACCGGGTCCGGCGATGCGTCGATGCCCACGGTGCAGTCGTCAATCGCGAAAAACTCCTCGGACTCCATGAGCTCGTCCGAGACCCGCACGCCTGCTGGCAAGGACAGGGTTCCCATGACCAGGCCCCCGGCAAACATGCAAGCCACTTCATGACGTGCGCGATCATCGTCTTCGTCGAGGCCAAGCATGACATCTTCGCCCGGCACGACGATCAAGACCGCCTTGCGCTGAAGCGCCAAAAACGGAATCGTCTCGGGCTGCGCCGGCATGCTGACGTTCGTCATCCGAAAGAACGCCTCGTCGCCATTCAAGAACGGCAACAGCCCCACCCCCGCTGGAACATGCAACGTTCCAATCACCCAACCCGCAGGCGTAAACAAGCGCAACGTCGCAACAGAAGGGGACACTCTCCGGGGTTCTAAATACCCGATATGGGTGGGATTTTGGGAGAAAGATCGCAGCGGCACGTAACTAGGCCCTGGACCCCCCAGGAAGGACGGGCCGTAGGTTGTCGCTGCGATCTTTGCAGGAGAAAGGCTGTTATTTCAGGCGCTTGGGGGGGTGGAGAGTGTCCCCTGTGTGTTTGGCTACCGTGCGGCGGTCGACGCCTAGGATTTGGCCCGCGCGGGTGTAGTTGCCCTCCCGTTGGTAGACCCAGGTGCTGTAGGTGGAGATGACCTGGTCGAGGGTGGCGTTTGCGTTTTGCATTTGCTCGACGAGCGCGTCGAGGGCACCACTTGCAGGAGCCG
>CAMYMX010000530.1 GCA_947259605.1 uncultured Polyangiaceae bacterium
CGCGCCGCTGAAGCGTCGAGATCTTCATGTTGCGCATCCGATCGCGGATCGAATCGGTGTGCGTGGCGGGGTGAGCGCCGCCGCCGAACATCTCGCAGAAGAATCCTGCGCGATCGTAGTTAGCGAAAAGCCCTTTGGAACGGTCGGTCAACGGCCCTCTGTGCGCGAGTCGTAGGGGGATTGGGCTTTGGGGTCAACCCCGCTTTGACGTCGATGTCGCATTCAAGGCGAGAACCTTCTCGTGGGCGTCCTGACCGGTGATGAGTCGCGCCCCCCGGTGGAACGTGACGTACGCGTACGCCCACTCGATCAGGACCATGAGCCGGTTGCGGAAGCCGACGAGAAAGAAGATGTGGATGAAGACCCAGAGCAACCAGGCCAGCACACCGCCGAACTTGAAGCGGCCGATGTCGGCAACGGCTTTGCCTCGGCCGATGGTCGCAAGCGTTCCCTTGTCCCAATATTCAAACGGCTTTTGAGCGCCTGCGGAAGCGGAGCGCCCGACCTCGCTCGCCAGCAGCCTACCGACGTACTTCCCCATCTGGAGCGCCGCCGGCGCGAGGCCCGGAACTTGCTTCCCGTCGGTCTCGACGTAAGCGAGGTCGCCGATGGCGAAAACATCGGGGTGGCCGCGAAGCGAGAGATCGGGCTCGACGTTCAGCCTGCGGTCGTCTCGCATGAAACCCTGAAGCCCTCGTTCGATCGGTGCTCCGCAGACTCCGGCGGCCCAGATCACGTTGGCGGCGGGAATGCGTTCGCCGCTTTGCAAGAGGACCCCTCGTTCATCGATCTCTGTAACGTACGTCTCCAGGCGAACTCTGACGCCGAGTTTTTCGAGGTCACTCTTCGCTCGCGCCGAAAGCTCGGGGTCGAGCGCGGGGAGCAATCGGTCCGTGCCCTCTGCGAGCACGATTTCGAGGGACGACGGGTCGAGATTTCGGAACTCTCCTTGCAGCACGCGCTTGGCCACCTCCGACATCGTTCCCGCCAGCTCGATGCCGGTCGGCCCGCCGCCGACGATCACCGTCGTCATGAAACGCCGGCGCTCGTCTGGGCTGTCGCTGCGATCTGCCCGCTCGAACGTCAGTAGAAACCTGCGTCGGATCTCGAGCGCATCGTCGACGGACTTCAGCCCGGGCGCATGGACCGCCCAGTCGTCATGCCCGAAGTAGTGATGTGTGGACCCCGTTGCCAATACCAGGTGGTCATAGGACAGCGCTTCGCCGTCGACTTCGACGACTCTTCGCTTAAGATCGACCGAAGTGACGTCTCCAAGGACGACCGTCACGTTTTGCTGTCGCCGAAAAACGTGGCGCAGCGGGACCGCTATCTGCCCGGGAGAGAGCGCGGCGGTTGCAACTTCATAGAGCAAGGGCTGAAAGAGGTGGTGGTTGCGGCGGTCGACGAGCGTGATGCGTACTGGCGTATGCGCCAGAGCGGAGATGACGCTCATTCCCCCGAAACCTCCGCCGACGACGACGATGTGAGGCTCGATGTTCTTCGAAGCGTCGTTCATTCTACCTACCCTCGGAGAGGTCTTAGGGCAGCGCGATGAATGCGCAACGCAAAAACATATCGATGCAGGGAACCAGCAACCCTGCCCGGGTTGCCACGGCCTCGTTCTCAAACGTCGACTAGGACGTTCCCCTCTTCGACGAATACCGGATAGGTCTTGAGCGCCTTCTCACCGCGGAGCGCGTTCAGAAGCTGAATGCCAGGCGGGAAGTTCGCCCACTTGCACACCCCCCCAGTGCGAATGTCGAACTCCGCGCGGTGAAGCGGGCAGCGAATTCGCTCTCCGTCGAGGATCTTCCCTCTCGTCAGTGGCGCGAACACATGCGTGCAGCTGTTCTGGGTCGCGTAGAGGCCGTCGGGCAGACGATACACGAGGACGCTCGTGTCCCCCACCTTGAACGCTTTCTTTTCGCCTACCGAAAGTTCTGACTCTTTGCAGACCACCTGTCGCGTCATGCCGACCTCCCATCCAGCGCAACGTATAGCAGAGCTCACGAGAAATGATGGACGCAATCACCCGCGCCCGGCTGCTCGACCGGTGCTCGAGGGATCGGATGCTGCGTGACGGCGGCGAGGAGAAACACGAGGCTCGCAACCGGTGAATGGACCAGGTCAGCCGCCCTCGAACGCCTCTTTGAGCCGGCGTCCGATGCTTTTGCTGAGACGGTCGGGGTCGATACCGGCCGCCTTTGCCAGCATCCCGAGCTTGAGCTCGACTCTGACGTCGGAGTCGGTGATGTCGATTGCGCCCTTCACGCCCGTGCCTTTGAGATCGGCGTGACTCCCGGACCACTTCGCGCTCACTCCATACTTCTTCATCATGTCCTCGAAGCCGCCCAACTTCTGCTTTGCGTCGTCGAGATTTACCGTGTGGCTCTGAGTAATCCGAACGTCGGCCATTTCAACCTCCTCGCTCCCTTGTAGAACGATGCTTGTGGCAACTCAAGCTGCGCCGTCGGTTGGATCTCTTACCGCCCCAGCTTTGCTTTTGCGACGCGCTTGGCGCCAAGCACGACAGCGTCTTTGAGGTCCAAGGGGAGCGCCCTGCGAATGTTTCTGAGCGTGTCAGCGCGCAGGCGCTTCTTTGACAGCGCATGCGCTCCGGGATCGAGCTCCAAGAGTGCCGCAGCCTTGTCGCGCGCTTTGTCGAGCAACTGCTCGGCTGGTACGAGCGCGTCGATAAAGCCAACTTGCAGCGCCTGCTCCGGCGAGAACGGTTCGGACAAGGTCACCGCACGCTCACGAGCCGCAGGAGTCAAGCGCAATCGAAGCACCTCGCACGCAACACGCGGCATCGGTAGGCCAATCGCCACTTCGTTGGCCACGTAGGTGTACGGGCCCGGCACGCCAAAACGGTAGTCGCCGGACAACAACATGAACACGCCCATCGCATACGCGTGGCCGGGCGATGCGATGATGACGGGCGTCGGAAACGACAACAGGCGTGCGGTCAGCGCGTAACCCCCGCGCAACATCTTGACGGCCTGCACACCGCCCGACTTCATCACCTTGAGGTCAAACCCAGCTGACAGCACGCCCTCTCGACCGGTGATGACGACGGCCGCGCCCTCCCGCTCTACGCGCTGGAGCGACGCGTAAATCTCGTCGAACA
>CAMYMX010000531.1 GCA_947259605.1 uncultured Polyangiaceae bacterium
CGACCAAGGCGCCGAAGGTGCCCATCGTATCGAGCGCCCAGGCGGCCTTCATCGTCAAGAGGCGCGCTTGGTCGATCGCCATCCGGGAGTTCGCGATGATGTCGCGGTTGCCGCCGAGGTTCGAGAGCGGCTTGCCAAAGGCAACTCGATGAACCGCCCGCTGGCAGAGGCGCTCGAGGGCCCGCTCCGCGGCGCCGATCGCGCGCATGCAGTGATGAATCCGTCCGGGACCAAGTCGGCCTTGGGCGATTTCGAAGCCACGGCCCGGCCCGGCAATGATGGCACTTGCCGGAAGACGCACATCCTCGAAGAGAACTTCGGCGTGCCCGTGTGGCTCATCAGGATGGCCAAAGACCGGCAACATGCGCAGAACTTTCACGCCCTCGGCGTCGGCCGGCACGAGCACCATCGAATGACGTTCGTGCCGACTCGCATTCGGATCGGTGACGCCCATGAAGATGTAGAAGCCGCAGCGCGGGTCACCAGCTCCACTGGTCCACCACTTTTGGCCGTTGAGCACGACTTCGTCACCGACGACCTCGCAAGTGGCCTGCATGTTGGTCGCATCGCTCGATGCGACCGCCGGTTCTGTCATGGCAAAGGCGGAACGAATTTTTCCGTCTAGGAGCGGCTCGAGCCACCGCTTCTTTTGCTCGTCAGAACCATACTTGACCAGAACCTCGGCATTGCCAGTGTCGGGCGCGTTGCAGTTGAACACCTCCGGCGCCAAAAAGCTTCGCCCGGTGATCTCGGCGACCGGCGCGTAGTCGCGGTTGTCCAGCCCGGCACCGTACTCCTCGTCGGGCAAGAAGAGGTTCCAAAGCCCGAGCTCTTTTGCTTCGGCTTTCAGCTCTTCGACGATTGGGGGAATCTTCCAGTCTCTCCAATCGTCGGTGCCGACGAGCTGGTCGAGATAGGTCTGCTCGTTCGGTACGACGCGCTCGCGGACGAAACGCTCCGCCTGCGCCATCACGTTTTGGGCCCGCTCCGAATGCGTGAAATCCATAGTTGGGGTTGATACCGCATGCGCCGGGACAATTCACGCGGGAAGTATGCGCGACCGGTGCTAGGTTTCGCCCAACTGAGGCAGCCGAAGCGCATGGCAACACAAAGCAATCCACTCGTCGACGATGATCTCGTCGATTTCCTCCTCTACTCCGTTCTCGACGCGGAGTCGCTCTGTAAGCTCGAAGGCTATCGCCATCACTCCAAGCAGACCTTCGACCTGTACGTCGACAGCGTCCGACGGTTCTCGCGCCACGACCTCCTGCCGACGTACAAGCCCATGGATGAAGAGCCTCCGGTGTTTCGCGATGGACGAATCCACACCCACCCCGCGCTGCCCGCGCTCTACGAACAGATGATCGACCTCGGCGTGCTGACCGCGACACGCCCCGAATCGGTCGGTGGTCAGCAAATGCCGATGCTGATTCACACGATGGCAAGCGCGTACCTCATGGCCGCCAACCTGAGCGCGTACGGCTACATCGGCCTCACGCTCGGGGCGGGGCATTTGATCGAAACGTTTGGTTCGGACGAAGTCAAAGAGCGCTTCTTGGCGCGCATGTACGAAGGCGAGTGGACGGGGACCATGGCCCTCACCGAACCGCAGGCTGGAAGCAGCCTCGGCGACATCACCACGACCGCAACCCCGACCGACGACGGTCACTTCCTCATCAAGGGCAGCAAGATCTTCATCTCCGGCGCGGATCACGGCATCACCGACAACGTCGTCAACCTCACCTTGGCCCGAATCAAAGGCGCGCCCGACGGGACCAAGGGGATTTCCTTGTTCGCCATCCCGCGGCTGCGCGAAGAAAACGGTCGCTTGGTCTCGAACGACGTGACGGTGGCCGGCATGATTCACAAGATCGGTTGGCGGGGAATCCCGAGCCTCGCGCTGGAGTTTGGCGATGACGGCGACTGTAGAGGCTGGCTCGTCGGAGAGCCTAATCAGGGCCTTCGCTGCATGTTTCAGATGATGAACGAGGCTCGCATCATGGTGGGGGTGAACGGATTCGCGACGGCTTCAGCTGCGTATCACGAGGCGCGACTCTACGCGCTCGATCGCCGGCAAGGGCGCACACCGGGTCGGCGCGACGGAGAACAGGTGGCGATCGTCGAGCACGCAGACGTTCGTCGGATGCTGTTACGTCAGAAAGCAATCGTCGAGGGGAGCCTGGCGTTGCTGGGCACCGTCTCTCGCTACGCCGACGTCGCTGCCCACGGCGCATCCCCAGAGGACCGTGAGCGCGCCGATCTGCTGCTCAATTTGCTCACCCCCGTCGCCAAGACTTTTCCCGCCGAGCGTGGGTTCGAGTCCAACGTGCTCTCCGTTCAGATTCACGGCGGCTACGGCTATACGAGCGAATACCTACCCGAAGCATATATGCGCGACCAGAAGCTCAACACGATTCACGAAGGAACCAACGGGATTCAAAGCATGGATCTGCTCGGCCGACAGGTGATGTCCAAAGGCGGCGCGCCGCTGCGGGCGCTCGCGGAAGAGATCGGCCGCACCGTTGCTCGAGCACGGGAAGCGGGCTGTGACACAGAGCTCTGCGCAGCCCTGGAGGAAGCAGTGGCTGGGGTTGGCGCCATCACGATGGAGCTCGGTCAGCGCGGCATGGCCGGAGATGCGGATGGCATGCTCGGCCATAGCTGGGACTACCTCGACATGTTCGCAACCCTCGTCATCGGCTGGCAGTGGCTCAATATGGCGGCGGCTGCCCGCACCGCGTCGATCTCCGAGGCGCGCAAACGTGGGACGGACGCAGCGGCGCAATATTGGATCCGCACTGAAATCCCTCGCATCTCGCTACTCGCCAATCTCTGCAGGAATAACGAAGACTCGTACATCAAAGCGGAAGCCGATTGGTTCTAGCGCTTAGCGAGCCTTCTTCTTCGCGATCTTTCGCCGGCAGACCTCGTTGATGAGCCTCAGCTCTTCGATCTGCTCGTCGATCTGCTGCTTCTTGGCTTCGAGCTCGGCTATCATTGCCGCGCTTTGGGCCACAGAGATCTCCAGCTGCTTGATGCGGCCTTCCCCCTGCTGCCCGTAGAGGTCGAGGTAGTCCTTGGCGTCCTCGAGGGTGTAGCCGAGCGACTTGGCGCGGACGA
>CAMYMX010000532.1 GCA_947259605.1 uncultured Polyangiaceae bacterium
GAACCGATTCAGTGCGATCGTGAACTGCTCGTCGACCTCGGCGCTGGGCAGCCACCCCTGGATGAGCGCGTACGCGGCATCGAAGGGCGGGATCCTTTCGATGACTCGCGCCTTGTACCAGGAGTACGTGAAGCAAGGCCTGCGCGCGAACTGCATCGTCCCCGGCGGCATCGCCACCTCGTTGCACGGCGACTTCAAAGCCCCCGAAGGGGCCGACATGGAGCTTCTCAAAGGCGCCATGCCCTTCGTAGGCTTCGCCAAACCGAAGCACGCCGCATCGGTCATCGCCTTCCTGGCCTCCGATGACGCCCGCTACATCAACGGTACCGAAATCCGGGCCGACGGCGGCGCCCTGTCCTAGGCAGGCGGCGGGGTTGGGCAGACGGGTCCACACTCCCTGTTTTCGTTGACGCTGAATCAGTGCTTGAGCTTCGCCAGCTCTTGGACTCGAGACAGCACGTTCCCGTCGACTTTGTGGAGCGCGCCAGCGTCGTGCGGCGGTTGCGGGTCATACTCGATCATCAGCTGCAAAGCTTTCGCGGTAGTTGCATCCGTGAGTAGTTCGGCCAGGCGCAGTGCCATGTCGATTCCGCTCGAAACACCGGCGGCTGTGATGATCTTTCCCTCCTGAACTACGCGCTCTTCGGTCGGAGTGGCGCCATACTTCAGCAGCAGCGGTCGCGCGGCGAAGTGGGTCGTTGCCCTCCGCCCTTTCAGCAAGCCCGCGGCCGCCAGGAGCAGCGATCCCGTGCATACGGAGGTCGTGAACTGACTCGTCTCGTGCGCGTTGCGAATCCAATCGAGAATCGCCTGATCGTGCACGAGCGCGCGAGTCCCAATACCACCTGGAATCAAGAGTACGTCGGGGTTGCTCACGTCGTCGAACGCACAATCGACCGTAAGCCCCAAGAAGCCGTTGTCGGTTCGAATCTCTCCCCTGCGATGCCCGACAAAACGAACCTCCGCCCCGGGCAGGCGCTGGAGCACTTCATAAGGCCCCACCGCATCCAACGCGGTTACCTGCTCAAATAGCGCCACCGCAATTTCCATGGGGACACGCTATACCGTAAAAACCCTAGAGATAACAAGGCGCTAGGTGGCGCACCGCGAAAACACAACTCTAGGCCGCCTTGGTCGACAACAATCCCATGCCCCGTCTGCCTCGACGTCTCCTCGTGATTCCTCACCATCCCCACCATGTCATTCTGCGAGGCAACAATCGCCGGCGTCTTTTCTCGTACCCCCGCGAGAAGCACTTTTTTCTCAGTCGTCTGTTCCAGGGCAGCGAGAAACAGCGCGTCCCGGTTCACGCCATAACGTTGATGACGAATCACGTTCATCTCATCGTCACGCCGTGCGATCATCTGCAACTTTCGCGGTTTGTCCGCCACTTCGCTCAGCGATACGCACAGTTTCGCAACGCGAGCCGTGGCGCGACGGGAAAGCTGTTTGAGCAACGATACAACTGCATTCCGATCACCTCTGATGCGCAAATGGCGATTACAACAGCGTACGTCGAGCTCAATCCAGTGCGCTCAAACATTTGCTCAGAGCCGGAAGCATATCGTTGGTCCACCTATCCGCAGCACGCTGGGTACCGAGCGTATGAGCCCCTGATTTCAAAATTGTGGAGTCCGAGCAGTTGGTATCAATCCCTCGGAAGCGATCCGAACGAACGAGCCGCCGCCTTCCGCGATTGGTTTGCCTACTACCGCGCTCGCGACGACTGGTCTCAGGTCTACCCAGATCGGAGATCTCACGACGACCGGAAGCGGTTCGAACGCCCCGATCGAAGCGGCGCGACGTGAGTTTTCGCGGTGCGCAATCTAAGTGGCTAGAACCACTCAGGTTTTGGGGTGGGAGCGTGTCCCTAGTTGAGTTGGCCGCGGACGAAGGGCAAGTAGGTCGGGTGCCAGAAGCGTTCTCGGACGAACGACTCGATGTCTTCAGGAATGTTCTCTCGGCGGGCTACGCCATCGGCGATGGCTTGTTTGACGACGGCGGTGGCTACTCGGACTGAAGTTTCTTGAATGTCGCTGACCGGTGGATAGATCAGGCCGCCTTCGACGTATTTCTCGATGGTGTAGTCGGCGAGGGCTTGGGATGCTTCCAACACCATACCATCGGTGATTGACTTGGCGTCGCTCAGGATTGCGCCAAAACCGAGACCGGGGAAGATGAAGGCGTTGTTCCCTTGGCCGATTGGGTGCGTAACGCCGCCCATCATGACCGGCTCGAAGGGGCTGCCGGTCGCGACAATCGCTTGACCATCGGTCCATCGAAAGATGTCCACGGGCTTGGCTTCCGCCGAGCTCGTGGGGTTGGAGAGCGGGAAGATGATCGGCCACTTGTGGTTGTCGGCCATGGCGCGGACGATTTCCTCGTTGAAGGCGTCCGGTCTACCGGAGAGGCCCAACAGAACCGTGGCGCCAGCGTTGCGAATCGTGTCCACCAAGTCCGGCATGTCGCCTTCGAATTTCCAATCGCTCGTGATCGTGCGGTCATGCGCGAATCCGCGTTTGTACTCTTCCATGTCGCGGTCGGTGAGAAGAAGGCCATGGGAGTCGAGCACGAACACCCGCGATCGAGCTTCCGCACGGCTCAGGCCAGCCCGAACCAGCCCTTCACGGATCGCCCACGCCACGCCCACCCCGCCGGCGCCGGCACCATGGATGACGAAGATCTCGTCCTTCAAGCTTTCGTTGCGTAGGTGACAGGCTGCGAGGATGCCAGCGAGGGCCACGGCGCCCGTTCCCTGGATGTCGTCGTTGAATGAAGGGCCGCGGTCGCGGTACCGCTCCAGCACGGAGAATGCCGCAGTCTTCGAAAGATCCTCCCACTGAATCACGGCATCGGGCCAGCGCCTCCACACCGCGTCGACAAATTGGTCGAGAAACTTGTAGTAGTCGTCTCCACGGAGCCGCTTTTGGCGCACACCTAAATAGTTCGGATCGTTGATCAGGTCCATCCGATCGGTGCCTACATCGAGCGCTACTGGCATGGTGTGGAACGGGCTGACGCCGCCGCCGACGGTGTAGAGCGCCATCTTTCCAATCGGAATCGCGAGGCCACCATAGCCTTGGTCGCCGATCCCGAGAATCGCCGACGAGTCTGTCG
>CAMYMX010000533.1 GCA_947259605.1 uncultured Polyangiaceae bacterium
GACTGCGAAAACGGCGCCTGCGTCGATCGGCGCGTCCCGTGTGAATTCGATTCGGACTGCCCGAAGAACTATCTCTGCCAGGACGCGGCCAACGACGGCCAGCAGTGCGTCCGGGTTCATCAACCGTGCGATGAAGAGAGCGATTGTGCCGGCATCGCGCCGCGTTGTGCCGACGTCGACGGTGACGTTGATGGCAAGAAAGAATGCGCCGGCGTGCCGGATCCCAACGTACCCGGTGACGCGTGCGTCAATGTGGACTGCACAAGCGCCGATGCACCGGTATGCGAGATTTCCGGCGTAGGAGCGGCCACGGTCTGCGGCGACTACGGGCTCTGCCGAGACAACAGCGACTGCGACACGGCTGGCGGCTTCGCCTGCATCCTGCTCGGGCTGGAGGGACGCAAGGAATGCGCGCGGGCCGGTGGCTGCTCCAGCTCGACCGAGTGTCCCCTTCAGCAAGTGTGCGCATCTCCACGCGTTGGAGAAGAGCCGCCGATTGGAGAAGAGCCGCCGAGCTGCCAAGCCGGCAAGGAGGAGCTATGAAAGCTCTCAATCTGACCCCCATCACTCTCTTCTTCCTCGCGGTCGCGATACCGGCCTGCCAGATGGACGGTCCGGGCATCGGGGCGTCGCGCGGACAACTGGTTGAGCCTCCCGCCAGCTGCGACAATGGCGACCCCACCTGCAATGTGGCGAACGACTTCCCCGGGCCAGGCGACATCGACGCGTCGAACTCCCTGAACCTCGTCTGGTCGGCGTCGGACAACGCGCTCATTCTCACAGAGAACAGCGCCGTGCTGCTCGATTCGGACGGCGACGGTGTGCCCGACCCAGCCGACGATTGCACGGGGCCGGGCTGGCGGACGCCATGCGACGGCGACCCGAGCAACGATGGGATCTTCTTCGAGCTCGATTACGATGTATCGGGCGGGGTGCCGGCCCAGTCCGAGGTTGAGGTTTACGGATCGCTCGAGACCATCGATGCATACCTACTCGTCGACACGAGCTCGAAAATGAGCATGGAGATCGCCACGCTCCAGTCGGAGCTGTTGACAGGCACGTTCTTCGACACCAGCGAATGCCCCGGGGCTTCCGGGACGGGCCTCGTAGGCGCAATCAAGTGCCTCACCCCTGCCGCCCGGTTCGGCGTCGGCGAGTTCGCAGAAATCCCACTTTTGCCGCACGCCGACCCTTTCTCTCAGGCGCCCTACCATCATTACCTCGACTTCACGAGAAACCTCACGCATGTGGCCGATGCGATGTCGTCCCTGGTCGTCCGTCCCAACAAGGACGCCCCCGACGCAGCGACGCAGGCGATGTACTCCATCTTGACAGGCCAGGGACTCGGTCCCTTCGTGCCCAACCGTGCTGGCTGCGCGACCGGCGACTGGGGCTATCCGTGCTTCCGGAAACTGGCCCTTCCCGTCATCATGGTCTTCTCCGATGGCTCGATGTTCAACGGCCCCGGGGCGACCGGGAGCAAGTTGTACCGCGACCCGCCGTTCGATGGTGTGCTTGGCGCCTCGGCGCTCCTGCCGCCTGTTCGGATGTCTCCAAACGTGCTCTACGCGAACAGCCCTGCGACGGCCTGGGATCTCGGCGACCTCACCTCGACCTCGATGACCGTCATGGGGACCAACGCAAATTTTGGCAACAACGCCACGACCTGGAACCTCAGCGCCTGTCGGCAGTGTACGGACCCCACTGACGTTTCGACGTGTTGGATCGACGGACGCGACGCTTTCGTGAAGTTCTCCCTCGGTGCAACGATCAGCCCGTTCTTGAGCGGTGAAGGAACGGGCTATCCCACGCACAACGTGGCGGTTTTTGACGCGACACCGGCAGGCCTGGACTGTGATCCCGGCCCTGGTGGCGGCGACTATTGGGGGCGGCTCATCCCGACCCTAGCGCCTGGTGATCATTACTTGGTATCGGATGCCGCAGTGCCATTGGGGATGTCGTCGAGCGACGTACGGGGCCCCTACCAACTGCGAATTCAGACAACCCCGAGCGACCCGAGTTGGGCCACCGCCGACTTGCCGGTGCCCTGGACCGACATCGAGCCCGAGTTTTTAGCGAGAAACGCGAAGGTCGTCGCCGTCTTGAGCACGTCCCCTGCGTTAGGGGACATGAGAGACTTGGCACAAGCGACCAACTCTGTCGACGATAGCGGCGCTGAGTACGTTGACATCGTCTCCAGCTCTGGCGCCGGTATCAGCGACGCCCTGATCGGTGGGCTCGAGATGCTGGTCAACACGCGCCGAGACGTCACGTTGATAGCCGAGGATGTTCTGGCCACTGCGGCAGTCGACGAAAGCGATTTCCTGAAGTGGGTGAACGCCACGGCCTGCCCGACCGGGGCCGACCCCAGCTGCTCCGGCGGCACAGGCACGGCGACGTGTACCGACTGCCTCAACGGGGCCCAGATGAGCTTCCAGTTCGAGCTCAGCAACACGTTCGTTGCTCCCGGGTACGGACATCAGATCTTCGACTTCGACATGGTGGCCGTGGCCGACGGGACGTACGAGCTCACCCGGACACCGGTGCGCGTGATGGTGGAGAAGGGCGGACCCTGGTACGGCTCCGGCCACTACGAAAATACGTACGACGCGAGCACCGTTTGCACGATGCCCCCGGACGTGCCCGATTGGGGCACGCTCGAGTGGACCGCTTTGACGCCCTCAGACAGCAACGTCGAGTTTGTCGTCTATACCGCCAACACGCTCGAAGACCTCGACACCGCGACTGCGGTATCGCTGGTGCCTTCAGCGGGCGTCACCAGCTTTGATGTGGCAGACGAGCTTCAGGCCGCCGGCGAGGCCAACAACATGCCCTACCTTCGCGTCCGGGCTATCATCGACGGTTCCACCGACGAATGGTTTACACCGGCGTTCAGCGGATGGTCGATGCAGTTCAACTGCGTGCCGTTCGACTAGCGGTTCGAGGTGTCTACCCGAGTGGAAGAAGTCCAGTCGGGCCCGGGTCTGACTACTGGAAGTTCTGCACCGACCAGAACTGCCCGTCCGCGGTTTCGTAGAAGCCGCAGGCGACCATGCTGTACGCCGGGTTGGTCATGTTGATGTAGTGTCCGTGCGCCGAGAAGGGTTC
>CAMYMX010000534.1 GCA_947259605.1 uncultured Polyangiaceae bacterium
GCACGGAAGGCCCAGGTGACGTGGGTAGCCCGCAGCCTTCGCGGAGTTCGTCGCAGCATGCATCGAGAGCCGCGCGAAGTGGACCCGTCGCGACTTCCAGTTCGGATCGCCAAGGCTCCCGCTCCAGCACTTGACCGGCAGGCAATTCCTCAAGATCACCGATCGTCTGTCGGACGACCCCACGGATTGCATCGAGGCGGAAGATCTTCCACGCGCTTCGCAAAATGCCAGCAATGCAGATTTCAGCCATACACAACCTTAGCATCCAATGTACGGCAGCGCCGGGCGAAACCGTCGAGTTGCAGGGAATTGCATTCTGCAAGACAAGCCGCCGCCCCCATGCGACAGTCCGCTTACCCGGCGGCGCGCCATCTGCGACTTGCTTCCGAGCGTAGGAGGTGAGTCGTCTTCCTCGGTGACACGCCCTCGAAGAGAGAGTGCATGAAGCAAGACGATAACTCCGGAGCGGTCCGCCGCGTAGCGCTGCTCGGAAACCACCTCCCGCGGCAGTGTGGGATCGCCACGTTCACCACCGACCTGGCCGACGCGATCTCGGCGACGTTCCCAGGCATCGACTGCGGAGTCATCGCCATGAACGACGCCGGGAAGCGCCACGCTTACGGCGATCGCGTGCGCTTCGAGATCGCCGAGAGCGATCCTGCGTCGTACCGCCGCGCCACCGACTTCTTGAACATCAGCGGGATTGACGTCCTCTGCCTCCAGCACGAGTACGGCATCTTCGGAGGCAAGGCGGGCAGCCACATCCTCGCTCTGCTCAGCGACGTGCGTATGCCGATCGTGACGACGCTGCACACCGTCCTCGGCGAGCCCACGGTGGACCAACGCCGCGTCATGGACGAGGTCACTCGACTCTCCAGCCGCTTGATCGTGATGAGCCACCGCGGCGCCGAGCTCTTGCGCGAAGTGCACGGGGTGCCGGCCAACAAGATCGACTTCATCCCTCACGGGATTCCCAGCTTGCCGAGCAGTCGAGCCAGCAAGAAGCACCTGGGTGTCGAGGAGATGTCGCTGATCCTCACCTTCGGCCTCCTCTCTCCGGACAAAGGGATCGAATACGTGATCGATGCCCTGCCCGCCGTCGTCGCAAGCCACCCGACCGCGACCTACGTGGTCGTCGGCGCCACGCACCCGCACGTGAGGGAGCGGCACGGGGAGGCCTACCGGCGCAGCCTCGAGCTTCGGGCGCACAAGCTCGGCGTGGACGCGCGCGTCGTCTTTCACGATCGGTTCGTGAGCGCGTCCGAGCTCGCCGAGTTCTTGTCGGCGGCGGACATCTATATCACCCCGTACCTGAACCCGGAGCAGATCACCTCCGGGACACTGGCCTACGCGTTAGGGAACGGAAAGGCCGTCGTTTCGACTCCTTATCGATACGCGCGCGAGCTCTTGGCGGACGACCGCGGCCTCCTCGTCCCGTTCAGAGACTCGGCCGCGATAAGCGCGACGGTGAACAAGTTGCTCGGCGATCCCGGAGAGCTCCACGCGCTCGGTGCGCGCGCGGCGGAGTATGGGCGCGCCATGGCCTGGCCGTCTGTCGCGCGTCAGTACGTCTCGAGCTTCGAGCACGCACTCCGCGAGAACGAGAAACTGCGCCGCTCCTTTTTCTCGTCGAACCCACGCGCACGGCGCCCGGTCGACCTACCTGCACTCAATCTCAACCACCTGCGCGCGTTGACCGATGGCACAGGCATGCTCCAGCATGCTCTTTTCTCCGTTCCACGCTACGCAGACGGGTATTGCATCGACGACAACGCCCGCGCCTTACTGTTGACGACGCTGATCGAGGATGCGGGCACCGACGACTGGCGGACGACTCACTCTCTCTCGTCGCGCTACCTCGCGTTCGTAGGTCACGCCTTCAACAAGGATTCGAGGCGGTTCCGCAATTTCATGGCGTATTCCCGGGAATGGCTCGAAGCCCGCGGCAGCGAGGACAGTCATGGTCGCACTCTTTGGGCGCTCGGCGCCGTGGCAAGTCGATCTCGCGAACCTGGGCGTAAGAGGCTCGGCGGCGAGCTGTTTCATGCCGCGCTGCCGGCAGTCGAGGAGCTCGAGAGCCCTAGGGCTTGGGCCTTCGCGCTCCTTGGCATCCACGAGTACCTGCGCGCGTTTCAAGGAGAGAGCGGGATCGAGGTGTTGCAGAAGCGGCTCTCCGAACGGCTACTGTCGAGATTCGAGACCGAAGGCGGCGGCGACTGGCCATGGTACGAGGACATCCTCACATACGACAACGCGCGCCTGCCACAGGCCCTGATCGTCTCGGGCAACCAGTTGGCTGATCGAGAAATGGTCGCGGCCGGGCTCGGGTCCCTCCGCTGGCTCAACGAGCTCCAGCGCTCGGAGGAAGGCTATTTCGCCCCGGTCGGCTCGAACGGGTTTTACCCACGACACGCCGAGAGGGCGCGCTTCGACCAGCAGCCCCTCGAGGCCTGCGCAACGGTATCCGCGTGCCTCGACGCGTGGCGCGTCACCGGGGACGAGGAATGGCCACGCGAGATGTGGCGCGCGTTCAGTTGGTTTCTGGGTGAAAACCAACTGCATGCCTCGCTCTACGACCCCACGACGGGCGGCTGCCGGGACGGGCTCCACCCCGATCGACCGAATGAGAACCAGGGGGCCGAGTCAACGCTGTCGTTCTTGCTCGCGCTGACCGAGATGGGCATGCTCGACTCCGAGATGCGACTGCGGGACGAGAGTGCGACCGCCCTTGCGACCGGCGGGGGCCCCAGGGGCTCGGCGTGACGTCACCTTCACTCGGTGCCCCGGCCGCGCTCCGCGTGGCGGTGCTCGCCCCGATCTCTTGGCGCGTTCCTCCCCGCCACTATGGACCTTGGGAGCAATTCGTCTCTCTTTTGACCGAGGGCCTGGTCGAGCGGGGACTCGACGTCACCCTCTTCGCCACCGCTGACTCGATCACCAAAGCTCGCCTCGTCGGGACGGCTCCACGCGGATACTCGGAAGACGCCGCCATCGACGCAAAGGTGTGGGAGTGCCTGCACATCTCGGCGGTGTTCGAGCGCGCGTCTGAGTTCGACCTCATCCACAATAGCTTCGATTTCTTGCCGCTCAGCTTCTCTGGGTTGGTCG
>CAMYMX010000535.1 GCA_947259605.1 uncultured Polyangiaceae bacterium
AGGATCTCGCCAGTGTCCTCATCGATGACGTCCTCGGCTGCGACCTTACCGATCACCTCGGTGAAATCGATCGGCAAGTAGTCGAGGCCCGCTGACTTGAGCTTACGAATCGCGGCTCGGGTGAACTTGCGGTTTTTGCGGACCAGGACGTCGTCGCCCACCGTGATATCGTGCGTTGCGCGCTGGCCGGGCAAAAGCTCGTACTCGATCGACTTCGCGTACTGGTCCTTCGAGAGGATGTAGATCGTCTCGGTGTCGTAGTAGTAGTTGAGGAGCTGCTGGGTATTGTACCCGAGCGCCTTGAGCAACACCGTCGCCGGCATCTTGCGACGGCGGTCGATGCGGACGTAGAGGAGGTCCTTCGGGTCGAACTCGAAATCGAGCCAAGAGCCACGGTAGGGGATGATGCGGGCCTGGTAGAGGAGCTTGCCGGAGGAGTGGGTCTTGCCACGGTCGTGGTCGAAAAAGACACCGGGGCTGCGGTGAAGCTGACTGACGACGACGCGCTCCGTCCCGTTGATGATGAACGTGCCATTCACCGTCATCAGCGGGATTTCGCCAAAGTAGACTTCCTGCTCCTTGATGTCGCGGACGGCTCGCTCGGTGCTGTCACCGCCGGCGTCGTAGATGATGAGCTGGATCGTCACCTTGATCGGCGCGGCGTAGGTCATCCCACGCTGCCGACACTCGTCGACGTCGTACTTCGGCCTCTCGAGCGTGTACCCGCTGAAGACTAACTCGCTCGTTCCATTGAAGTCGCGAATCGGGAATACGCTGTTGAAGACACCCTGAAGACCGGTGTTTTCCCGTTCGTCCCTGGGTACGTCTGTTTGAAGGAATTTATCGTACGAGCGCTTTTGAATGTCGATCAGATTCGGGATCTCGAGGATGTGCTCGATTTTCCCGAAGGAGTGTCGCATTCGAAAGTTCGTCTGAATCGTCGCCGCCATTAGAGAGACTCCTACCGAACCACTGCTACTGGAACCCTAAAGACAAGAATTAAGAGACACGTACGCGACAAGGAGACCCTTCGGCCTCCCGCCGCATCGCGGAAAGTCGTGAATGATGTGCTGCGCGAACCGGTGCTGCCCCGGCCGGGACGTTAACCCGGTCGGGCCCGTGTGCCAAGTCGAGGCACAGGGCTCCGAGAAATGACCCCATAGGGTTATTTGACGGTGACCTTCGCGCCAGCTTCTTCGAGCTTCTTTTTGATTTCTTCGGCCTCTTCCTTCGAAACGGCCTCTTTGACGACTTTGGGAGCTGCTTCCACCAAGGCCTTGGCGTCGGCCAAGCCGAGCTGGGTGATCTCGCGGATGGCCTTGATCACGTTGATCTTCTTGGCACCCGCTTCGCTCAGCTCGACGTCGAACTCGGTCTGCTCTTCGGCTGCCTCTGCAGCGCCACCGCCCGCGGGTCCGGCCACGGCCACCGCTGCCGGTGCTGCCGAGACGCCCCACTTCTCTTCGAGCTCTTTGACCAGGTTCGCAACTTCCATGACGGTCCAGGAGCTGAGCTCTTCGACCATCTGTTCCACGTTCATATTTGGCATTCTTGACTCTCCGCTAACCGTGCGTGCGACACGGCTAAATTTGTTGTTGGATTACTCGCCTGCCTCTTTGCGCCGGTACGCATCGAGAACGAGAGCGAGGTTTTGGGCCGGTGCATTGATTTGGCCGACCAGGTTCTGCATGGGCGCCATCAACTGCGCGAGCAGCGACGCACGAATCTCATCCTTGCCCGGAAGCGAGGCGAGCTCCTTTTCGACGCGCTTTGCGTCCAAGACTTGGCCCTCGAGGAGCCCACACTTGACGACGAGCTTCTCGGTTCCTTCCTTCGGCTGAAGGATGTCGGTGTGCTCCTTGCGGAAGCTCTTGATCACCTTGGCGGCCGCCGAAGGATCTTCGAAGCTCCAGGCGATCGCCGTCGGGCCAGCGAGGTGCGCGGTGAACTCGTCGTTGTCGGCTAGCTCTGAACCCTCCAGTGCTTTTCGAACGACGTTGTTCTTGACGACTTTATACTCGACACCGGCGTCGCGGAAACGAGCGCGAAGCTCCGTGATCAGCTCGACGTTCACGCCACGAAAATCGACGAGAACAGTAGCGGTCGCGTTCGCGAAGCTCTCGCGTACCGAGACAGCCTGCGCCGCTTTGTCTTCTCGTGTAAGCCTCATGATTACGCCTCCACCTCTATAGTGCCGGGGTCAACCTTGATCCCGGGGCCCATCGTTGAGCTCAAGGTGATGCTGCGGAGGTAGGTCCCCTTAGCGGCGGCCGGCTTGGCCTTGACGAGCGCGCCAACCAGCGACTTCACGTTGCCCGCAAGCTCGGTCTCTCCAAATGATTTCTTGCCCACCTGCGCGTGGATGATGCCCGCCTTTTCGACACGAAACTCGACCTTGCCGGCCTTGGCCTCGCTAACGGCCTTGCTGACGTCAAAGGTCACGGTGCCGACCTTGGGGTTCGGCATGAGGCCGCGAGGACCGAGGACGCGACCGAGGCGGCCAACCTGTCCCATCATGTCCGGCGTAGCGATCACGGTGTCGAACTCGAGCCAGCCCTCGGTAATCTTGGCGACGAGGTCATCACCTCCGACGAAATCGGCGCCGGCTTCCTCCGCCTCGCTCACCTTCTCGCCCTTGGCGAAAACGAGAACGCGGTTGGTCTTCCCCGTACCGTGGGGCAAGACGACAGCACCACGAACCATCTGGTCGGCGTGCTTTGGATCTACACCAAGTCGAACCGCAAGGTCGACGGACTCGTCAAAGCTTGCGAATGCTAGTTCCTTCACGAGCGAGACGGCTTCTCTCAAAGCATAGCGCTGGCTTTTGTCGGGCAACTGTAACGCGCCCGCGCGCTTTTTTCCGGGTTTCATCGTGACTCCTTGCGGCGACTCGAAGCCGCCTACCACCAACTGAGGTCCTGGGTGGTCCAGGTGAGCGACGTCAATCGCTCTCGAGAGTTAGTCGACTAACTCGACCCCCATGGAACGCGCGGTGCCGATGATGCTCTGCATGCATGTCTCGAGCGAACCCGCGTTGGTATCTTGAAGCTTGACCTGAGCGATTTCCTTCACCTGCTGCACGGTGATCTTGCCGACCT
>CAMYMX010000536.1 GCA_947259605.1 uncultured Polyangiaceae bacterium
CGTCGATGAGAACGACGCCTGCGCCTTCGATTTCGGCCAAATGCTCGATTTGCGCCGCCGCGTCTACGCCGCTTTTTGCCTCAAACACAGGCACGCCAGCCAATGCGAAGCCGGCACTCAAACCTTGGCCTGCAATCACCACGAGTCGTTGATCCTTCATGCGAGCACCATGTCTCCTTGGATGAGGGCGGCAGGAGCCCGAAGGGCGACGCCCCAGATGATGCGCCTCATGCTCAATATTTGGGCGCGAAGCTCGATCACGAAGCCAATCACCGGTGCAGCGCTGCTCGGGTCGATTCGCATCGACCGATTCTGCCAGGCAATTTGAGCTCGAAGCGCAGCGCTTTCCAACTCGGCAATCTCATCGAGGCCCGGGCGAAATACGTGCGCCAGCGCGGAGCTGCGGAGCTCCCATGCGAGTTGCTTCTCGACGTCCTCGCGGGTCGCAACCGCCATTAGCTTTTCGAACACGGGCCGCGTCAGCCACTGGCCTCCTTCTACGAACGTCAGCTCGATGATTCTCGGGTCTCGCTCGACGAAGTGCAGCAACGCGGACCAGGCGTTCATCAGGTCGATGACTTGTCCGACGTACTCGATCAGTTGCGGCCCACCTTCGCGTGCGCGTGTCGACGCTCTTCGGGCAAACGCACGTTGAAGCGCAACTTCGAGCTCGAAGAGCGAAGGATGGGCTCGGCTCGCGGCCTCGACGAGAGGAGGGCCGAAAGGGTGGTTCCACAGCAGCAGCATTCGAACCACGTCTGCCGGGGTTGGCTGACTGGCGAGGGTGAGCAGAGCGCGCTCCGAGAGGCTTGCGGTTGGAACCAAGCCCGCCATACGTGCTTCGGACGCCACCCCTTGCTCTGCGCCCCGCAAAATGCTCTGAATGGATCGACGATCCTCATCTTCGAAAAGCACGGACAGGGCCAGCCGACGGCGTTCGCCACACCAGCGATCCAGCACCCTCATTTGGCGTCCAGCATGATGCCGAATCGACTTCTCCAGGCTTGCAGGGGTCGCTGGCGCATCGGATCGCACGAACCCAAGCGAGCTGAGCTCTCGTTGAAGCGCGGGCAAGCTCGCAGCCCGTGCGAGTCGCTCCAATTCCGAGGGTGGAAGCAAATGCGTACGAAGCCCCCGAGCGCGCGTATTGATGTCGCCGAAGTACCTCGTCATCGCTAGAGATCCCGCAGGCGTGCATGGATTTCGATCGCCAACGTCGATGCCAAGCGGTCGATCCGAGTTTCGAGCTGGCCGTCCACGACGACTGACGCTCCGGCGCCCACGACGATGAACCCCGTGCCCATCTCTTGGTCCGGCTGGACGCGGACGGCCGGCCTTTCGGAGAGCGCCTTTCGGACGGCCGGTTCGAGGGCCGGGGAACAGCGCACCACAGCGTCGTCGCCCTCGACGAACTTCCACGCCTCGGCCAGCTCGGCGCCGAGGGCCTCGAGGTAGCGCTCGTGCACCGCAGCTTCTGGAAGAAGGCTCCTGGCCCGCTCGAGCACTCGATCGACGAGCTTTGTCCGCGCCATGAGCACGGCGCGCATGGCAGCGTGCCTTTCGGTGGCGATCGCACGGCGCGCGTCGGCGCCGTACTCCGCCTCTTTGCGCTCCATGAGATCCCTTCGCCTGCCCTCGATCGCCCGTTCAGATTGGGACGCAACTCGTTCGGAGTCACCCCGCGCCGCGTCCAAAATGGACTCGGCCGTCTCATTGGCGGCGCGGCGCAATTCGGCGTCGAGGTCGGAACCGGCCATAACCGCCTCAGGCTCCTCCTTGCATGAGGATCAAGACCGCGATCACGAATCCGAGGATTGCGAGCGTCTCCGGAATGGCGATCAACAGCACGACCGTCACGGTGAGCTCCGGCTTCTCAGCAAGCGCCGCCGCGGCCGCTGGGCCGATGCGCGATTGAGCCCAACCCGTGGCGAGGGCTGGAATGCCCACCGCCAAAGCCGCACTCAGGTACAGGAAAACCATCTCTAACTCCATCTCATTCGCTCCTCTCGTCGGAAACGCTTTCGCGCGCGGACCAATGTCGAAAGGGTCGGTACTGCGCACCGCCCGGGCTGTAGAATTTTCCAAAGAACTCCACGTAGTGAAGTCGCAACACATGAATCGTCGGGCTGAACACGCCCAAGACAAAATTGATGAGATGAAAGACGAGAGCGAACAGGATACCCACGACAACGGATCCGAAAGCTCCGACCATTCGGTTCGCCACGACCGCCATCATGACCGACGCGGTACCGACGGCCATGATGCGCGCGTACGAAAGCACGTTGCCTAGGGTGGACACGAATTCGATGGGTGCAAGAACGCCTTCGCCAATGATCAAAACCGGGAGGGCGACCAGCGTGGTGATCACCAAGGGCGTGAAGAACCGCTCGGGAAGCATCTCGAACGCCGCCATGAGGGCCAGCGCGATGAGGACGACCATCACGGCTGCCATGCCCTTGCCGATTGCGCGCCGCTTGTCTCCGCGAAACATCTTTACGGCGCCCACTAGCAAGCCCACCACGATGTGAACCAGGCCCAGCGCGATGGCAAAACCCAGGAAAGGGAAAAACGCCTCCTCGCGGTTGAAGATGAGGGGGTGAAGACCGATCCGGTGCCCGAGGTCCCCGAAGAGCTCGCCGTACAGAAAGCCGAAAATGACCGTGAACAAGGAGCAGGCAAGGCCGATCTCGGATACCGATCGCAGGGTCGTGTTGGCTTGCGACCTGATTCTCAAGATGAGGGATACCGCCGCTAGAATCGTCCCGTATCCAATGTCCCCGAGCACGACCCCAAAGAACATTGGGAAGAAGACCGCGACGAACGGCGTGGGATCGACCGTCCCGTACTTCGGCAGCGGCATCATTCTCGTGATCGCTTCGAACGGGCGAAACAGACGCGGGTTGTTGAGAACGACCGGGACGGTGTCGCCGGACCACTCTTCGGAGGAGACCGTCTCGATTTCGAACCCCGGACCGCAAGTCGAGCCGAGCCGGCGTTCCAGCTCGGGCTGCACCGCCTTGGGAACCCAACCTTCCAGAACGAACGCCCGTGGCGTCACGACGGCTTTCTCCATGGCTTCGA
>CAMYMX010000537.1 GCA_947259605.1 uncultured Polyangiaceae bacterium
GTCTTCGAGTCGAAGCCCAGCCGAGTCAGGAACATCTTCATCTGCTCCCGCGTCGTGTTCTGTGCCTCGTCGAGAACGACGAAACTGTCGTTGAGCGTCCGGCCGCGCATGAACGCCAAAGGCGCAACCTCGATGGTGCCCCGCTCGATCAGCGCGGTGATCCGGCCCGGCTCCATCATGTCGTGCAAGGCGTCGTAGAGCGGTCGAAGGTAGGGGTTGATCTTCTCCGCGAGGTCGCCGGGCAGGAAACCGAGTCGTTCGCCTGCCTCGACGGCGGGGCGCGTGAGGACGATCCGTTTCACCTGTCGCTCTTGCAGTGCACGAATCGCCATCGCCATCGCGAGGTAGGTCTTACCGGTGCCGGCGGGCCCAATCCCAAAAACGATGTCGTGGCTGCGAATCGCCTGGATGTAAGTCTGTTGCGTAACCCCCTTCGGCGAAACGATGCGCCGACTCGAGGTCGTCAGCACGACGTCGTCGAGAAGCGCACGGAGCCTCATTTGTGGATGCGCACGAAGGGTCCGTGCCGCGCGCGCCATCTCGACCGCGCTGAGCTCCCGAAACTGGAGGGCGTCGATCAGCTCGTGAAGCACGCGCTCCACCAACTCGACGTCTCGGTTTGGTCCGTGGACGTGAATCGTCGAGCCACGGAGGCCCATCGAAACCCCGAGCTCGGCTTCGAGCGTGCGCAGGTTCGACCCACCGGGGCCCGTCAGCCGGAGCAACAAGCTCGAATCGCCCACTTCAATGTCGGCGGCTACATCGGTCTCCGCGGGGCCGCGCTGCGCAGTTGGTTCGATGCCACGAGTTTAGCCCGTCCGGCTCGGGGAGGCGAGCTGCAATGCTAGCGCCAAACCAGAGCGTCTGGATCGCGTTCGACGGCGTTTTCGAGGCGTTCGTGGGCACCGAGGATCAGCGAACGACTGGTGTCCCCATCGAGCGGGTAGGAGGCGAGGCCCGCTGCCACGTGCAGAAAGAAGAGCTCTTCGGGCTGCCGTATTCGGCGCGTCTCGAGGTCGGACTGAAGCCTGCGGACGACCTCCACTACGGCACGGGCACTCGCGCCATCGAAGCCGACGACGAAAGTGTCTTCATCCCAGCGCCCTCGAACGTCTTCGCGCCGAAATCTGCCGTACACCAAACGTCCGAAATAGGTCCTCAAGTGCCGCGCCTGGACGTGGTCGAGCCCATCGAGGCCAGTCGTCTGCAAAAGTCCGATCGAGTAGGTGCGCCCATGACGCTGAGCGGATGAAAGACCGAACTCGAGGGCGGCGACTGCCCCGGGGCGAGTGAGCAGGCCGGTCTGGCTACAGCGCAACTGCTGCCGGCGCAGTCGCGCCATTCGATCGGCCTCACCGTGAAGGTGCACGAGCCAACCCGACGACTGAATCAGGCACTCGGTGATCTCGCGTTCGTCAGCAAGGGAGGAGTCGTCGAAGCAGAGCAGCGCGAACTCCGAATCCCAGGCCGACATGCGAATGATCGCCGGCACCTGCTTCCCTGTCACGCTCGATCCCAGCAGGATTGCGTCCGGGCACTGTACGTCGATCTCTCGCAAGAGCTCCTCGAGGCTGAAGAAGAGCAGGCAATCGATACCGCTCTCTTGGACGAGGCGCGCGGCCTCGGGATCGCGAAGGACGGCGACTTTGGGTCGCGGGGTCATGGCCCGCTCGACCGCTGTGCTCAGCGCATGATGCAATCGGACGAGCTCGATGGGGTGCGGCAAAAAGATATCCACCCCGAGCTGGGCGGCGAGAGCTCGCGTATGCGGATCCTCGTCGACCGAAAGAAGGATGACTGGCGCCTCAGCGCAGCCTTCCAGTCCCCGGAACAGCTGGAGGAACTGCGCGAGCGCCTCGCGGTCCTGAAGCGGCCAGCCCACAAGGGCTGCGGTCGGCGCGTTGCGGCCAGCGATCTTGAGGGCCTCTTCGACGGTTGATACGGGCCTGAGGTGCACCAGGACCTCGTCGAGAGCCGAGCGCAGGTAGGCGATCATCGCCGGGTCGTCTTCGAGGACCAGCAGCGTCGGCACGAAATCCTTTGGAATGGGGCGATGTAGGAAGAAGCTGGCGGCGGGCGTGACCGACGGCGGCGCTGCGGCCATCGATGGGGTGTCGTTCGGACGGCCCGCAGCCGCTGACGCGTAGGCTCGCACCGAATCGATCGACTCGAACATGTTTGTCCAATCGAGGCGCCCTGATTTCTGTAACTGTCGAAGCTCGAGCTCGATACGGCCTGCGGCATCGGAAATTTCGTTGAAGCCATGCGTTTGCGCTGCGCTGCGCAGGTCGTGTGCCTGACGAAGCGCATCCGAAACCACGCTGGCTCGCTCAGCCTCCGAATGGATACGGCGTATCGCACCGGTGAGGTTGTCCGCGGCGATAGGGAGCAGGCTCAGATAGGACGCCTTGGCTTTGCCCGGGTCCACGCGAGGTTCGGAAGGTTCATCCGGGAATAGGACTTCGTCTGCAGAACCGTCGGCTTGCCGAGGCGTCACCACGGCAGGCGGCGCGGGGCTTGGAAGGACCGCAACGACGTCAGCAACTGCGCGGGCGAATCGATCCACAGTGACCGGCTTGTGAAACACCTTGGTCACGTCGAGCTCTTGGGTCAGGTGCCTGAAGGTAGGCAGATCCCGGTAGAAGGCGGACACGAAAATGATCGGCGTATCGAAGCCCTCCTTTCGCAGCTCTTCGATCCAGGTGATGCCGCTGATGTCCGGCAGGAGGCCGTCGACGACGAGCAGCGACGGTGCTTCTTTTTCGATCATGGCCCGCGCAATGCTGCCTTTGGTGGCGACCACTACATGCAGACCCTCCGCTTCGAGCGCCGGTGTGACGCTGGCACGAAACTGAGCGTCGTCGTCGAGGAGAAGAACGGTTGGAAGCACGTGGGGAAAGTGTGCCACCGTTTGGAGCGGCCACAAAGCGGTCAGCTTCCGTGCTCAGGATGCGCGCTGATAGTCCGAATCCGCTTTCTCGAGATACGCCCGGGCGACCGGATGGTCAGCGCATTGCGAGATGACGGCCTGCAAATGCTGGAGGCCTTGACCATGGTCACCGGTCTCGA
>CAMYMX010000538.1 GCA_947259605.1 uncultured Polyangiaceae bacterium
GCAAATAGGGCGACCTGACGCAACTCGTCGAGGTGGAGCTTGGCGCCGGCGAGCGTAAAGAAGACGACGTAGACCGGCAGCGACAAGCGCTCGACCGTTTCGATGAGCCGGTGTCCGGTCTTCGAGAAGTTCGAAACGCCAAAGCCAGCGGCCAGGAAGACGAGCACCGGATCCCAGCCGAGCTGGTCACAGATGAAAGCGACGAGGTACACCACGCCGACGACGAAGATCAGCAGCTCCTGATTGACGTAACGGATGTAGAGTGCCATCAATCCGCCTACGACGACCGCGCCGAACAGGATCGAGATCACGATGTGCTGGAGTAGGTAGGACGCGATTCCACCTTCCAACGCGCCCATGCCGACTTGCTGGGCGACGATGACCTGGGCGACGGCGAACGCCACGACGACGATCACGTCTTTCAGAACGACGGCGGACAAGACGTTCCGCGTCATCGGGCCCGTCGCCCTCGACTCCATGATGACGGCGATCGTGGCGGCGGGAGAGGTCGCCAAGGAAACCGACGCCACCATTGCGCCGACGGCGAGGGCTGTCGCCATGGGTAGGCCCGCGATTCCAGGGAAGCCGATGTACGGGACAGCGCCAGAAATCAGCCAGAAGAACGCAGTCACGAGGACGCCGATCGACACCACCTGTGCGGCGAGGATCGAGCTGATCGCGCGGAGCCCCTTCTTGAGGCCTTCGAGCTTGAGCTCGCCGCCTGCAGTGAGCGCGATCAGCGCGACGGCCAGTGTGTCGAACAGGCTGAGCTGCTCGATCACCTCGTCGTTGAGAATGCCTCGATCGAACGGTGCCGGGAGACCCAAACCGCTCACGACCTTGGCCAGTGAGGGGCCGAAGACCAGGCCTGCGATCAGGTAGCCGGTGATGTGCGGCAAGCGGATCTGACCAACGAGCCCGCCAATCGTGTAGCTCGCGAGGACCACGAATCCAAACGCGAGCATCCCACTCGGATCGAAGGGATGCTGGGCGAACTGCTCGAACTGGTAGAGCGCCACCATTCCGAAAAGCAGCAGAACGATGACGGTGATCTGCCGTCGCGCGTGCGTCTCTTCACCGGGTGGAGGCAAGCTGTATGAGCCCGTCATCAACGCCTCCAGAACCCCGGCAAGATGAGCGCAAAGAGGGTGAAAAACTCGAGTCGCCCGAGCAGCATGGCCATCGCGAAGAACAATTTACTGCCCGCCGAGTAGGCCGCGAAGTTGTCCGGTCCCACGTGAAAGGGTGCGGGACCCATGTTGGACAAGCAAGTCAGCATCGCTCCAAACGCCGTGGGCGCGGGTACGCCTTCGACCAGTGTCACGAAGAGCAGACCGACACCGATGCATCCCATGTAAATGAGAAAGAACGAAGCGACGTCCGAAAGAACTTGGTTACTGATCGCGGCCCGCCCCATCCGGACGAGCTGCACCGTGGCGGGTCGAAAGCTCTTCTGGATTTGCGCGATCGCCTGTTTGCCCATCAAGACGGCGCGCTCGATCTTGATGCCCCCCGCCGTCGACCCCGAGCATCCTCCGACGAACATCAATAGGATCACGATGGTGAGCGCGGTCGAGCTGTACACGCTGTAGTCGTCGGTGCCGTATCCGGTCGATGAGATGGTCGTTGCCACCATGAAAAAGGAGTAGCGGAAGGACGTCAGGAGATCGTCGTGCACGCTGAGGTTTAAAATCGTCAATACGATGACTGCCACCGAGACGATCGCGACGTACCATCGGAACTCGATGTTGCGTACGAGTGACCGCCAGTTGCCGGTACGCAATAGGCCATAGTAGAGCCCGTAGTTCACGGTGCCTATCAACATGAAGGTCGCGATCACGTACTCGACGGCTGCGCTGTCGAAGCCGCCGACCGAGCTGTCGAGCGTCGAGAAGCCACCGGTCGACATCGTCGTGAACGCATGACAGACGGCGTCGAAAAGGTCGAGGCCCAGGATCTTGAGAAGGGCGATTTCGATGATCGTGAACGCGCCGTAGAGCTTCCACAGCGCAAACGAGGTTTCCGCGATGCGGGGCCTCAGGCCCTCGGCCGTGGTTCCCGGGACCTCTCCGCGAAAGAGATGCTTGCCGCCGGCACCGAGATTCGGAAAGACCGCAACGAACAGAACGACGATGCCCATACCCCCGAGCCATTGAATCAGGGAGCGCCAGAGCAGTAGTGGCCGGGACAGACGTCCTTCGATGTCTGTGATCACCGTCGCGCCCGTGGTGGTCAGGCCGCTGACCGATTCGAAGAACGCATCGTCAACGGACATGCCCGCCCCGAGGATGAATGGCACCGCGCCGCACGCGCCCGCGGCGATCCAGATCAAGCTCACGGCAAGAAGCGCCTCGCGACGCGAGATTCGCTCCGATACGAACCGATTTCCATAAAGGAAGGCGATCAGACCAACCGTTGAGACGATGATCGCAGAGAGCGCCAGCTCCGCGGCGCCGCCCTGTGGTCGACTCGAGTCGGGCGCGAACTGGTCCCAGATCATGCCAACGCCGGCACAAAGGGCGATCATCACACCGATTCCAAGCACGACGGCTCCGACCGGTCGGATCACACCGCGAAAGTCTCTGGATTGCGCGCTCACTCACCCCTCGGTCGAAACAGCCGCTCGACGGTCGCGCGTGCTTCCTTGGTGGTCATCAGAATTACGCGGTCGCCGGGGTGCACGACGTCTTTGCCGTGTGGAATGATCACGTCGTCGCCGTGCACGATTGCCGCCAACAGCGAGCCGCGGGGCAGATTCATGCGATGCAGCGGCTTGTTCACCGCACGGCACTTCGGGCTTGCCGTCAGCTCGACGACCTCCGCCTGACCGTCTTCGAGGACGGTCAAGCTGTGAAGACCCCCGCCTCGCGAGAAGCGAAGGATCTGGTCCGAGGCCACCGTGCGCGGCGAAAGAACGATGTCGATGCCAAGCTGTCGGTAGATCGATGCGTAGTCGGCCCGCTGCACGATCGTGGCGGTTCGCTTGCAGCCAGCGCGCTGAGCGAGGAGCGCCGCCATGAGATTGATTTCGTCCTGCTTCGTCACCGCGGCGAACAAGT
>CAMYMX010000539.1 GCA_947259605.1 uncultured Polyangiaceae bacterium
CAATAGCTGCCACCGAGGCATCAACGCAGCAGGAACTCAGCTCACGATTGAAGCTCCCCACATCAACGGCCGCGTCGACGTGTTCTGATAGTCATTGCGAATCCGAGCGGACGTCGATAGTCTCGATTCCGATGAGGGACGGTGAACGCTAAGTGAGCCGCTTGTTTGATCGACGACGGATTCTGAACTGGTTCCTTGGCGGAAGCACCTTCGCCTGGCTCGGTTCGGTCGTCTATCCAGTTCTGCGCTTCCTGAGTCCGCCCCCGGAGCAGGAGGCGGCACTGTCTGCCGTGAAGGCGACGTCGCTGGCCGAGATGGCGCCCAACTCGGGGAAGATCTTCAAGTTCGGCAGGAAGCCGGCCTTGATCGTGCGGCAACCCGACGGAACATTCCGCGCGTTCCTGGCCAAGTGCACACACCTCGACTGCGTCGTGCAGTACCGCGAAGACAAAGAGCGGATTTGGTGCGCTTGCCATGACGGGTTCTACGATTTGAATGGGACCAATGTATCGGGGCCGCCCCCGCGGCCGCTAGACGCCCTCGAGGTGCACATGCAAGGGGACGATGTCTACGTCACCCGAAAATCCTGATCGCGCGCTCCTGGCCTGGGCCAAGGATCGCTACCCCATCGGGAAGTTCGTCGAATGGGCCAAGCACAAGACGGTTCCGGTCGGTCGCGGGGCATTTTGGTACTACTTCGGCGGGATTTCCCTATTCCTGTTTCTCATTCAGGTCGGGACCGGAATCCTCTTGATGTTCTATTACAAGGGGAGCGCCGACACGGCCTTTGAAAGCGTCCGATTCATTTCCGCCAAGGTGCCGTTTGGCTGGCTCATTCGCTCGGTGCATGCCTGGTCGGCGAACCTGATGATCTTGTCGGTGTTCATCCACATGTTCAGCGTCTTTTTCATGCGCGCCTATCGGAAGCCACGAGAGCTGACATGGATCTCGGGGCTCGTGCTGCTCGCGCTGCTGCTGGGCTTTGGATTCAGCGGCTACCTGTTGCCCTGGAACGAGCTCGCCTTTTTCGCCACCAAAGTCGGCACCGACATCGTTGGGGTGATTCCCGTGATCGGAGAGCCCATCATGTACGTTCTTCGGGGGGGCGAAGACGTGACCGGGTCGACGCTTCCACGCTTTTTCGCGCTTCACGTGGCGTTCTTTCCTGCATTGCTGACGGTTTTCATCGCTGCTCACCTCTTCTTCATTCAAATGCAGGGGATCCACGAGCCGGAAGCATGGGAGGCTCATCCCGAGCAGCGGAAGACGATGCCGTTTTTCCCGCACTTCTTCATGCGAGAGCTGCTGCTCTGGCTGATCACCCTCAACATCGTGGCGGTGCTTGCGGTCTTCTTCCCTGCGGAGCTGGGCATCGAGGCCGATCCGTTTTCTTCGGCTCCGGCGGGAATCAAGCCGGAATGGTACTTCCTGTCCACCTTCGAGTTTCTCAAGTACATGCCGGCTCACGTCGGGCCGCTTGAAGGAGAAGAGTTCGGGCTTCTGCTCATCTCATTAGGATTTCTCTTGTGGTGCTTGGTGCCATGGATCGACCGCGGGCGGAGTCGTCGAATCACCACCATCGTCATGGTTACCGGCGTCGCGATCCTCGTGTTCCTTACCATCCTGACCTACCTGGGGTTTGCCGCATGACGAAGCTCTTGACGATGGCTCTCGTCACGCTTGGTATGGCCCTGGCCTCTGGGGCGCTCGCCGATGATCTCCCGGGTGGAAAATGCTTGGAGTGTCACCTGACGGTCGACGACGGGGTCGGCGAGCTATGGGAGGACGACATTCACGCACGAGCCGGGATTGGGTGCGACGCTTGCCACGGCGGAGACTCGATGCAAGACCACAGCGATCTCGCCAAACGCTCGGGAACCGGTTACCAGGGCGAGCTCTCTGCTCGTGAGATCGTTTCTTCCTGTGGGGGATGTCACAGTGATGTCGAGTACATGAAGGAGCGAAAGCCGCTCTTGCCCGTCGATCAGCTCGAGAAGTACTGGACCAGCGAGCACGGAAAGCTCCTGGTCAAAGGAGAGACGCGGGTGGCGCAGTGCGTGAGCTGTCATGGCGCGCATGGAGTACGCGAGGTCAACGATGCCAAGTCACCGGTCTATGCATCCAACGTTCCAGCGACGTGCGGGGGCTGCCACGGCGATGCCGAGTACATGAGCGACTTCGACATCAAGACCGATCAATACGACGAATATGTGCAGAGCGTGCACGGGAAGGCGTTGCTCGAGAAGAACGATGTGCGAGGGGCGCCCGCCTGCAACGATTGTCACGGGAACCACGGGGCCGCTCCGCCGTCGATAGACGCGATCACCAACATTTGCGGGACCTGTCACAGCTACAACGCGGAGCTCTTCCTCGGGAGCCCGCTAGCACCGGCGTTCAAAGAGAAATCGCTCGCCGACTGTGTTGCCTGCCATGGCAAGCACCTCATTAGGCACGTGGCCGAAGAATGGGAGGGTGAAAAGCCCGGCTCCACTTGTCGGAAGTGCCACGAAGAGGGGGAAGAGGGGTCGGATCTCGCGTTGTACTTCACCGAGACGTTTGGTTCAGTTCGACTGGCATTCGATGACATCGAGCAGTTGCTCGGTGAGGTCGAAGTGAAGGGCATGGATGTGACCGAAGGCGAAGACTACGTGGAGGCGGCCCGGCAGGGTCTCATGCAGGCGCGTACATTGATGCACGCGTTCTCAAAGCCGGTGATGGAAGAGAAGGTATCGGAAATCTCGGCGAACCAAGCGGCAGCTTTGGAGGTTGGCTACGCGGCCCTTCAAGGCCTCAAAGATCGCCGTCGGGGGCTTGCCATCAGTACGCTCTTGCTTCTGCTTCTCACGCTCGGTGTCGCGATCAAGATTCGAACGTTGCCTCCGTTCGATTAACGCGCGCGGATGAACGTATGGCAGCCCGTGCAACGCTTCGCGTCGGGCTCGTGATTCGCGATATCTTCGTGGCAGGTCATGCAGGTTGCGCGGTCAGCGCGCACCTTGGCTTCATGAATGTCGTGGCATGCGGTGCATTCCGTGTGGCCCACACTCTGC
>CAMYMX010000540.1 GCA_947259605.1 uncultured Polyangiaceae bacterium
GTGAACGCTTGCATGTCGGTCGGGTCGAGCTCACCTTCATCGCGGCCGATCAGACCGGGAAACGCGACGTTGAACTCGTTGAAGGCCCGATTGGCGCAGGCCGGGTCGCCCGGCGTCGTCGCGCATTCGGGGCCGGTTCGATCGCCACGCCAGTGCATCGGGCCGGCGAATTTCATTCCCCGAAGGCTCTGGGTCGTCATCGGCCCCTTGTTGGGGTCGAGTGGTTGCAGGTTGTCCACGCCGCTCCCGACGACGGCGGGCGGCGCGGGGTTCGGATTCGGAACGGCGTCTCCGTCCGGGTCGCCCAAATCCCAGGCGAGGTCATCCATGTCGCCGAACATGTGACAGCTCGCGCACGACGCTTCGCCGTTGCTCGAGGTGAGTGTCGCGCTGTAAAGGAACTTGCGTCCAGTCGTCACGGCCACGGGCTCCGGGTTGAAAAAGGTCTTGCTTTGCACGATCGAGTTGTCGGTCGTGTCGATGGCATGGACTGCGTGCCGTGTCGCGACGTAAAGGCGATTGCTCGCATCGTGAAGGGCCAGACCGCTCGGACGCTCGGCGATCGAAATCAAATTGCTCGCATCGGGCACGAAGCTGTCGTTTTCGAGCGCGCTCGTGTCATACACGGCCACCGCGTCGGAGCCGAAGCCCGCAACGTAGAGCGTGCTCCCATCGCCGGTGATCGCCATCCCGAGCGGCGTCGCCACGCTCTTTGCCTTCACGTCGAGCGGCGTCGGGCTCACGCCGTAGGGAATGTGCTTGTTGAGGTGTCGCGGCACGACGCTGAGCTCGGTGACCGGCGTGCCGGGGTTGTCGCTCGATGCGTCGAGGACGGTAATGCGCGACTTGTGGAGGTTCCCCCGCACCGAGGCGGGGTCGCCCGAGGGCTTGGGGCCGAGGGTGTTGACGTAATCGCCAAAGCCCTCGAAGCGCACGCGGTTGTTCGCGTCGGTGTTACTGACGTAGATGTTTCCGTTGCTCGGATTGACGATCATGTTGAAGAGCACGGTCCCCACACCGGACACCGAGCCGAGCTCGACCGGCACCGAGGCGGTTGCGTCGATTTCAAAGACATCGAGGTCCGGGATCGAAAAGGGCACCGCGCTGTTCCAGTTGAGCTGACGCTCGTCGCGCCACTCACCCGACGGAGCGTCAAAGCCCACGACGAGGCCGGCTTCGCGGTTCAGCACGTTGTCCCAATTCGTCCATGGCTCCGGCATGCGACCCGGATACGAGGTGCCGAAAATGACGCAAGGCTCGGGGTCGGTGACGTCGCAGACCAAACGCTCGCCGACCGCGGTCGTCTGGTTCCCCGAGCGAAACACGGCTGCAAACACCCGCGACCCATCCGGCGTCGTCGCCAAGGCGCGTGGCCGGTCGCCAAAGAGCGTGATGATCGTTTCCGGCGTCCCGCCGAGCGCAGCACCCAAGGTCGTCGCGTCGAAGACCCATACATCCGCACGGCCGATCCCAGGGGTGTCGTATTGGCCGTCGGGATACGGGCTGTTCTGCCCCCGGTGCGCCGTGGTGATGAACGCGCGGTTGCCGCCCGGCCCTGCAAACACGATGTCGCGTGGCTCATCGCCGACGAGCAAGGTGCGAACGACACGCGGAGGCACCGCGGCCACATCGATGACACTGACGCTGTCCGACACATGGTTGACCACCCAGACTTCATCATTGCTTCGCGCGGCAACCGCGACCGGCTCGACGCCCACCGGCACCGAGGCCTCCTGGAGGAGAAAGCCCGTTGTCAGGTCATAGACCTCCAAGTGGCCATCCGGTGTGTTCACCGCGAAGAGCCGCGCACCGTTGGGCGAGAGCGCGATGGGCCGCACCGGCCCGGACTCGAACAAGGTGTAATCGGGTTGGGCACGCGCTGCCGGCGCGAACAGGCCTGCGATGAATCCCAGGACAGCGAAGCAATGGAAAGCGCGAGCACGCATGAGAACTCCTTTCGGGGAATGTCGAAGGAGAAGCCGGCCCTGTCAATGCAACCGATCCGAGCTCGCCCGAAACCTCCCGAAGCTCGTGATTTTGTGAGCGAGCTTTCTCATCACGGCGGCGTATCTGTGCTAGAGAGCCGCCTTATGCGTTGGTCGATCATCATTCTCATCGCGCTGGGTCTCGGTTGCTCGAAAAAGCAGGAGCCAGCCACCACCGAAACCGAACAGGCCGCCGAAGCCGAGAGCCCGGCCGTCGGCGAGGCGCCTGAAGCAGCCGCCGTCATGGCCGACCCCGAGGCGGCCACCGACTTCAAGGTCGAGGACCTGCCGCCCCTCCCGCCCGAGCTCGAAGGACAGGCGCCACTGCTCGACGCGCCACCCTTGGTCAACGTCCTCGAACGAGGAAGCGAGCCCCGTCAGGAGCTTCGCTGGCGGGTTGAATCAGGCCTCGAGCAACCTCTGACGGCAACGCTCGGCATCGGGGTCGACGCCGTGATCGTCTTGATTCGATCGAAGATGCCGCTGGTCGAAAGCGCGTACGACCTCACGATGCGGGCGAAAAAGGTTCGAAAAGACGGCACGGTTCAGGTCGGCTTCCACGTCACCGGCGTGGAGGTGGTGGTGCCCGAAGGCGCAGAGCCAAAGCAAACCGAGGCGCAAAAGCTCGCCATGCAAGAGCGGGCTAAGGTCGTCGGCAGCTACACCTTGAGCCCGCGCGGCGGCATCAGCGACTTCAAGCTGGTCAAAGCGTCCGACGGGACGCAGGCCGGGCCGGGCCTGGTGGACTTGCTCCGTTGGTCCCTCGGCCAGATGACCCCGGCGCTCCCATCGGAGCCGGTGGGGGTCGGCGCGAAGTGGAGCGCGCACGAGTCGGTCATACAGGGCGGAATCCTCGTGAACCAGCTCCGCACGATCGAGCTGGTCAAGGTGGACGGAAATCGCCTGGAGCTTTCGGTCGACCTTCGGCAAAGCGCCAGCCCGCAGCCCTACACCAACCCCATGACCGGCGCGAAGTTCGAGCTGCAAGGTTTGAATGGAACAGGAAGCGGCACACTCGGCTGGGACCTCAGCCAACTCGCCCCTCGGACTGCATCCTTTGAG
>CAMYMX010000541.1 GCA_947259605.1 uncultured Polyangiaceae bacterium
TAGCGGAGGGATGCTTCGGCGGGCGGCGCGTATGCCGCCCCGGGTGTAGCGGCCCATGAGCGAGGGCCACTCCACGATGACGCTGCCGCCGGTTTCCTCGTGACGCGATTGGAATGCCGCGATGAAATCGAGGCAGGCGTGGTCGACGTAGTCGAGCTCGTCGAAGCATATGTGCAGCTCGGAGCCGGGTGGAATCTCTTCGAAGGCGGCAGCGAGCGGAGGAAGCGCGACGAACGTTGCGGCGCCGTGGAGGTGGAGCTCGACTTTGTCGTCCAGGTCGACGCGGTGGATGTCGAGGTGCGCCAAGGAGTAGATCAGACTTGCCGTCGAGAGGACGAGCCCGATGATGATGCCGCTGAGCAGGTCGATCGCGACAATACCGATGATGGTCGCGAGATAGATGGCCAAGACAGTCCTGCTGTAATCCAGAATCTGTCGCGGCGTGGACACCTGGACCAATCGGAAGCCGACGTAGATCAGGATGGCGGCGAGGGCCGATTCCGGAACCAAGCCGAGCAGCCCGGGCAACAGCACGGCGAATAGAAACACCCAGGTGGCCTGCATGACCGAGGACATGCGCGTCTTGGCGCCCGCTTCGACATTGGCGCTGCTTCGGCTGATGACGCCGGTGACCGGCAGCGCCCCAAGAAGGCCACATGCGAGGTTGCCAATGCCCTGGGCTGCAAGCTCGCGGTCATAGTCCGTGCGATCGCCCTTATGCATCCGGGAAACGGCCGTGGCGCAGAGCAAGGTCTCGGCACTTCCGACAAAGGCGAGAGCGACCCCCGCGGTCCAGATCTCTGGTTCGATGAGCTTTGAAAGAGAATCGGCGGTCGGAAAGCTAACGTACGAAGCCAACGAGCCGGTGACGTCGACGTAGTCGATGGGGAGCTGCAGCAACGCGGCGGCAACCGTGGCGACCAGCACACCGACCAGGGCACCCGGCAAGACGTGGAGCCTAGCCGGGCGAAAGCGATCCCAGAGCACGATGGTGAGCAGTGTAGCCACGCCAATCGACGCAGCACTGTAGTGGGTGCGTTCACCGCCGGTGGTCATGGCCTTCACGACGCCGGCTGGAATTTTGACGATGTTGTAAAGCACGCTGCCTTGAATGTCGTCGTCAATCATGACGTGGAACTGCTTGGCCACGATGATGACGCCGATCCCGGCGAGCATGCCGCGGATGACCGCTGGGGAGACCGCTCGGAAATAGGTCCCGAACTTCAAGAGGCCGGCGAGGGTCTGAATCAGGCCGGCGAGCATGACGACGACGCCAATGCTGGCGATGCCATAAGGATCTTGGTCGGTGCGAAACGCGACGACCCATTCCAGGAGAAGCACGCTCAAGCCAGCCGACGGCCCGGCGATCACGAGTGGAGCGCCGCCGAGAAACCCTACGATCACGCCGCCCACGCCCGCGGTGATCAAACCAAGCGAGGCCGGCATCCCCGACGCGCGCGCGATCCCCATCGAGAGGGGAAGCGCGATCAAGAACACGACGATGGACGGCGGGATGTCTTTGACGACGGCCCGAAGCTTCTCGTTCAAGACGACGGCCTCACGTGGAGCTCCGCCTCACCCCGACGGTGACTCCCATGTACGCGCGGCAACGCATGCGGGCGGAGGATAGTGGTAATGATGCCCGAGGGCGAGGGGGAACAAAATTGACGGACTCGTCTTGGTGTGCGCGTATGGCCCGGAGCGTGTGCTCGGATGGCCACGCGCGCTCCGAATCGCGAGCCATCCGGGAAGTCTCGGCGTCATTTCAGGAGGTCACAGGCCTTGCTGGGCAATACTTTCATGAACAAGTGGATGGTTTTCCTCGCCGTCGCGTTGGCGACGGTTACATCGCCAGCGCTGGCGCAATCCGAGGTGGTCGTCGTTTCGCCGTCGGAAATCGAGATGATGCCTGCCTCGACGGCGGAGGCGCGGCTGGCCGAGCTCGAGAAGGCGTATCAGGAGGTGAAGATACGCGGCCCGAGGGCCGGAGTGCCCGTATCGGCCGTGGTCATGGTCGGCGGCGTGCTGACGGCGATGGTTGGGGCATTTGCAAATTCGTTCTGCTTGTCGAACGAGAGCAAGTGCCGAACGCGCCAGGGGAACACGATGGTCGGCGTCGGGCTAGCGGCGATGGCCGCGGGCATTACCGGACTCGCCATCAGCACGGTTCGCCTGAAGCGCGCAAAACAGAAGAGGCGTTACCTCAAGTATCAGATGGAAGACCTAGAGCGCGCGCTGCCTTGAAGGCAACGAGGTGGAAATCTGTTCGTCGTGACGCTGGACGGCGTCGAGGCGTTTGACCCGCCCGGCAACTCCTGAGGGGTCATCGAAGTTCTCGATGGGGCAGTTGTCGCGTCCGCGCTAGTCTTGCTTCGCAGGTCGCAGTCCGGCCGGCGGTCCCTCGTAGACGACTGCGCCGTCTACGAGCTCGATCACACGCTCGCATCGTCGGGCGAGGTCCCAATCGTGGGTGACGATCAGAAAGGCCGTCGAGCTCTCTGCGTTCTGTCGGCGCAGGAGGTCAAAGACTTGGTCAGAGGTCTCCGTGTCGAGGTTTCCAGTCGGTTCGTCGGCAAGGACGAGTGGCGGGTCGTTTATCAAGGCTCTGGCTACCGCGACACGCTGCTGCATGCCGCCAGAAAGCTGGCGCGGCCATGCCTCGGCCCAGTCGCCGAGCCCCATGGCTTCGAGGAGCGCTCGTGCCGGCGCTTTCATGTTGGATTGGAAGCCTCCCCGAGCAGCTGCGCTCGGCAGCATGACATTTTCGATGACGCTGAGGCCGGGCAAGAGGTGATGGGATTGGAAGATGAACCCCAGTTTTTCGCCGCGGAGCGCGGTGAGCGCTTGGTCGTCGAGGTTTTCGACCGCACGGCCTTCGATGGCGATGCGTCCTTGCGTGGGCCGGTCGAGGAGGCCGATCAGGTTCAGTAGCGTGCTCTTGCCCGAACCCGACGGGCCGACGAGCGCAACGAGGTCTCCTTCGCCGATGGAAAGGTCGATGCCATGGAGAATCTCGGTCGTGACGCCGTCGCCGTACGATTTA
>CAMYMX010000542.1 GCA_947259605.1 uncultured Polyangiaceae bacterium
TTCCATGCCAGCTTCGACGCCTTCTTGGACGCCGGCCTTGGCGCCGGCCTCTGCGCCCGCAGAGACTTCCTTTGCCGCCGGGCTGGCGTCTTCCTTGCAAGCAGCCGAGAGGCTGAGTGCGAGCATGGCGGTTCCAATGACCAAGTATTTGAGAATTGAGCTCATTTGTTCGTTCCCCTCCAAGTTGAGTGGGGCGCAGCCTATCAAAACTCGGCCCGCTGGGCTACTCCTGTGCGAACGATGAAGCCGCTTGGAGCTGTCGATACGAGCTTTCTGCTCGCCGAGGACCGCGAGACGCCCATGCACACGGGCGGTCTCATGCTGTTTTCCTACCCAGAAGGGGCGCATGAGGCATGGCTGCACGAGACCTTCTCGGCAAACGACGACCCGGAAGCGGTCCAGTACCCGTTCAATCAGAAGCTTGCCTGGCCTCTCAGCAGGCTGGGTTTGCCGCACTGGGTACCCGACGAGCGCCTCGATATCCACTACCACGTCCGCCACTCCGCACTTCCCAAGCCGGGCCGTTATCGGGAAATGTTCTCGCTGGTCTCGCGGCTTCACAGCACGCGCCTGCATCGTGACCGGCCCCTGTGGGAAGCGCACATCATCGAGGGCGTCGAAGACAATCGCTTCGCGCTCTACATGAAGACGCACCATTCGATGATCGATGGCGTAGGCGCGATGCGAATGCTGCGCGCTTGCCTGAGCAACGATCCCCGCGAGCGCAACATGCCGGCTCCCTGGAACATGCCGCGACGGCACAAGAGCACCGGAGCGCGGAATCCACGAGGTGCGATGGCTGCTACCGCGGGGGCCATGAGCGGGGTGCTCAAGTTCGCTGCTGCCGTCCGGCATCGCGACAAGCACGGCATGATCGCACCGTTCCAAACCCCGCTCACCATCCTGAACGGAAGGGTGACCGGCTCGCGCCGACTCGTCGCCCAATCCTGGTCGTTGCAGCGAATCAAAACGGTGGCCAAGGCGCTCGACGCGACCGTCAACGACATCGTGCTCGCCATGTCCGGGGGCGCTCTTCGGCGCTATCTGATCGACCACGACGCCCTTCCCGAGCAGCCGCTGACGGCGATGACGCCGGTTTCCTTTCGCCCAGCCGACGCGGAAATCGAAGGCAACTCGTTCTCCGTCGTGTTTGCCACATTGGCCACCGAGCTCGGCGACTCGCTGGACCGCCTCCGGGCCATTCAGCATTCGATGGGCGAGGCAAAGCGCTTGCTCAAAGGCATGAACTCCGCCGACATCGGTATCTTCACCTCCATCGTTGCGCTGCCCGTCCTCGTTCCGCATTTGCTTCGGATTTCGGGAAGGACGCGTCCGACCTTCAACGTGACGGTCTCGAACGTGCCTGGCCCGCAGGAGCCGCTCTACTGGAACGGCGCGCGGCTCGAAGGGATGTACCCACTGTCGATCGTGACTCACGGACAAGCGTTGAACATCACCGTCACGAGCTGTGGCGAAAGCTTGGATTTCGGCATCGTCGCGTGCCGACGTTCGGTGCCCAGCGCCCAGAGGCTGATCGACCATCTCGACGAGGCGCTCGTGGAGCTCGAGCGCAAGGCGTCGCTCGGGTGAATCAGCGCGCCAGGAGGTCACCGAGCGTGTGGATGCCGCGGCGTTGAGCCTTTTTGAGCAGCCTTTGAAACAAGAGCGCCGTCGCCAACGCATCCCCGGCAGCGGTATGCCGTTCGGCGACTTCGATGCCATAGCGTTCGACCAGGCTGTCGAGTCGGTACGCCGCGCGCTGGTCCCCACCGGTCGCATGATTCGGGCTCATCGGCCCGACTTCCACGCGCTCTGCAAGCTGTGCCGTGTCGATGGTTTGGTTCCAGACTTTTGCGCCACGGTGCGAGGCGATGGCCTTGCGGAGCATTTGGATATCGAATGCAGCGTGATGCGCAACGAGCACAGCATCGCCCGCAAAGGCCAAGAAGCGGGCCGCCGCCTCGTCTTCGGGAAGCCCGCCGGCGAGGTCGTTGGAAACCAAACCGTGAACGACGGCGGCGTTCGCGCCACCCACGTCGGGCTGCAACACCATGGCTTCGAAGGCATCGTCGAGCTGTACCTCGGGCCCCGCCATCGCCACGCCGGCAATTGAAAGGAGCCGGTTCTTTGCTAAATCGAGACCGGATGTCTCGCTGTCGAAGACGACGAAGCGAACATCACCGATCGGGGTGCTCCTCGGAAGTCGGCTCTTGGTCGCCATGTAGTCGCGTAACGCTCGCGGCCAGGCGTTGGCCGTCGCCGGAAGAGGCCGGTTCGAGATCAGGTTCTTCAGGAACTTCGGAAGCAAGCACACCTCAGCGCAGGAAATCGGTTCGGTATCTCGACGTCAACATCAACTGCACGTCTTTGACAACCGAAAACGTATTCCGAAGCGTTTGGCGCTCTAGCTTGTTGAGCTCCTTGATGTGCACGTAGCGGCCCGAAGTGCCTCGGTTGAGGCCTTCGAGGGCGCGAATCCGCATTAGAATCTCATACGCCATCCCGGCTTCGCTCGCGAGTCTCGCGAGATGCTCGTGGGTCTCGCCAATACGCTGCCAGCGCTCCGCCGTGCTTCCGTAGATGTCGATGCCCAGGTCGTAGACCAGAACCCGGGCCGCATCTGCGAGCGGCATCATGGCACGGGCCTTGATGTCGAATGCATCGCGATGCTCGCCGCTGCGCTCGACGACCATGTTGCGAAAAAAGCTGAGCGGCGGTGGGTTGCGGGTTGCGTTCAGTGCAAAGAACGAAAGAAACGCGCGATCGACCTTGATGCTTTCGAAGATGTGGCCTTTGAGCTCGGCGGCGAGAGCGTTCTCACCGTACACGGGACGAAAATCGAAGAAGATGTTGGTGTGCATCACCGCGATGTTTTCGGGCTCCCGAATCCACTGCGAGAAGCAGCGCTTCCACGCGCTAAGCGGCTGATTCCACTTCGGGTTGCTCGCCATGACGTCGCCGGGACAGCGCGTGAAGCCCGCTTCGACCAGAATGTCGACCACCAGCCGACCAAGCTCGAGAAAGAAGCGCTCTGCCGCGC
>CAMYMX010000543.1 GCA_947259605.1 uncultured Polyangiaceae bacterium
TTCGATCTGTTCTGCGACCTCGGCGCCACCGATGAGCAGGCCGACTTCGCGCACATCTACGCAATCGGCAAAGATGGGATCGCAAAGCGCGAGCTCGAAGACGAATCGAGCGACCTCACACCGCTCTTCGAAACGCTCATCGAACGGCTCCCCGCGCCCGAAGGCGACCCTGCCGCGCCCTTGCAGCTCCTGGTGCACAACACGATTCACGACGAGTACGTCGGCCGCATCGCGATCGGCCGAATCCGAAACGGCCAGATTAGGCCACAGGAAACGGTCGCCATCATCGGCAAGGACGACACGGTCGAACGCAAGGTCGGCGCGCTCTGGGGCTTTGAGAGCCTCGAACGCGTCCGCATCACCGAAGCGTCTGCCGGCGACATCGTGGCGATCTCGGGCATCGAAGACGTGCACATCGGGGACACGATCACGCCTCCGAGCCACCCGAACCCGCTCGAGCGAATCAGCGTCGAGCAACCGACCATCAAGATTCGCTTCATGGTCAACACCTCGCCCTTCGCGGGACTGGCGGGCGACTACGTGACCTCTCGGCAGGTGCGCGAACGGCTTCTCAAAGAGGCGCAGCGAAACATCGCCATGCGCGTCGAAGAAGGGGACGAAGCCGATTCGTTCATGGTGTACGGCCGTGGCGAGCTGGTGCTGGCCATCTTGGCAGAGACGATGCGGCGGGAAGGCTACGAGTTTGCCCTCGGCATGCCCGAGGTCGTCGTTCGCGAAATCGACGGGAAGAAATTCGAACCTGTCGAAACCGTCGTCGTCGACGTCCCCCAGCACCACGTCGGCACCGTGACCCAGCTCCTGGGCGACCGGCGCGGCGTGATGGTCAAGATGAGCCCTCTCGGCACCAACCGCTCCCGCATCGAATTTCGCGTTCCGTCGCGAGGCCTGATCGGCTTCCGATCCTTGTTCATGACCGAAACGCGTGGCGAAGGGCTCCTCAACACGATGTTCGAAGGCTGGGACCCTTACGCGGGGCCTCTACTTCGCCGGAAGAACGGCGCAATCGTCTCCGATCGAAAGGGCGTCACCACACCGTATGCGCTCTTCAACCTGCAACCGCGAGGCAAGCTCTTCGTCGCCACGGCAACGAAGGTCTACGAAGGCATGATCGTGGGCGAGCACAACCGGCCGAGCGACCTCGACGTGAACTGCACCCGAGAAAAGAAGCTCACCAACATTCGCGCCGCAGGAAAAGACGAAAACGTCGTCCTGACCCCGCCCAAAGAGCTCACGATCGAAACCGCCCTCGATTGGATCGATCAGGACGAGCTGGTCGAAGTCACCCCGGATTCGGTCCGCATCCGCAAGGCGCTGCTCCAGTGCAACCTCAGACCGAAGCGCGAAGCCACCAAAAAGGGCTAGCGCTTCGAATCCTGGACTGCTTCCGCGCCTGCGCGCGCCGATCGAACATAGCTGTAGACGAAGAGCGCCACCAACAGGGCCTGAAAGCCCCAGCTTGGAATCATTCGGGACAGAGAAACCAGGTCGGCAGAAACGGCGTAGGCTCCTGCCCAAGCGAGGCCTGCGATCACAAAGACCGTGATCGGAAGGACCCCGCGGCGCTCGACCGGCTTACGGTCTGCCCACAAGAGGAGCACTGTCCAGCCGAGCATTAGCGACGCTCCAAATCGCATCGCGTAGCGGTAGTCGGCAGTTGGCTCGAAGTTGGGGTCACCGTATGCCGCACGCCCGAGCTCAGGAAAGAACATCAGGACACCAACAATGCCGTCGGCGACTGCACCGACCCAGTATGAAATTCTCAACCAGCGGATCTCAGGCATGACTCCATGATCGACGAAGGAGGTCAGTCGCACGGCACGGGGTAGGCCCCAGCGTCATGGCCAGCTTTGGCGAGCTGATTGTGCGCAGCGAGAGATCCGCCGCAGACTCCCGCGCGCGGAGGAGGACCAAACCGCCTCGGCTCGCCCGACACACCATCCCGTTGCCGGCGACTGACGTCCATCACCCCCCGAGCGTGCAATGGCTGTGCCACCATCGGGGCCCAAAAAGCCGTGGAAATTCGCACGCTGAGCTGGAACGGCGCGAAGAATCTTCGCATCGGTCCCGACGGCCGCATCGGTTGCGCGAATTGCCGTCGGGGTCGCCGGGAGGTCATGATGGCTTGGCGATGGCCAGGTCAACCGGAAAAGGCGGGAAAGGCGGCGACCGAAGAGGCCCGGTCGGGGGGCGCTCGGAAGCGGATCGAGCAGCGCTCGAACGCGCCCTGTCCGACGTGAAGCCCTTGAACCCGGCTTCAAAAAAGCGCGTGATGCCGGCGCCAGGAAGTGGCTCCGCGGCGCGACCCTCTTCGCGGGGCGCGCCGATTCGACCGACCGAGTCATTGGTTCTCGAACGCGAAGCGAACGGCATCATCCTCGGCAAGCGCAGCTCGACCCACGCGAGCATCCTCGACGCCCTCGAAGATCCAAAGCTCGAAGTCCAAGCCGAGTGCGACCTGCACGGCCAAACCGCACGCGAGGCCGAACGCCAAGTGCTCCGCTTCGTCCGCGAAGCTCAGCGGAGCGGTAGGCGCTGGGTTCTGATCATCGTTGGCAAGGGTCTCCACAGCCCAGGCGGAAAGGCCACGCTCAAATCGAGTGTCGCCGAAGCCCTCAGCAAGCGCGCCCCCGCCCGCTTCGTCCTCGCGTTCCGAACGGCCCCACGCCACCTGGGCGGAACCGGCGCCTTCGTCGCCCGCCTCGTCGATCGGCTCTAAACCCGGCTTAGCGCCCGCCAGCGTTCGCTTCGCTGACCTGCTCGTTGAGCGTCCAGTAGTCGTAGAGGATGCCGATGCCGGCCAGGCCAGCGGTCAGCAAGTAGAGGAGGCCCGTCAGGTACTTGCCCATGTAGAACCGGTGGATCCCAAAGATGCCCAAAAAGGTGAGCAGAATCCAGGTCACATTGTGGTCGACGGGACCCGAGTCGTATCGAAGCTCGGCCGAGCGGTCGAGCGAGGGCATCAGAAACAAATCGACGAGCCAGCCGATGCCCAGCAAGCCCAAGGTCAGAAACCAGAT
>CAMYMX010000544.1 GCA_947259605.1 uncultured Polyangiaceae bacterium
GAAGCCCCCGTGCGCGAGGTCGATCTTTACGCGGCGAAACTCGTCGGGGTCAGTCAAGACACGATCGTCCTGCGGCTCCATTGCGGCAAGGGCTTCTACGTGCGTTCGCTCGCGCGCGATCTCGCCAGGGCCCTCGGGACGCTCGGGTACGTGAAGGATCTGCGCAGAACCTCGAGCGGCCCGTTTTCAATCGACTCGGCGCTCTACGGCGACCAGATGACCGCTGAGGCGATCGAAGGGCGATTGATCCCGTTGAGGCAAGCCTGCAGCGCTTTGCGGCGGGTCGAGCTCAGCGACGACGGTGTCGCCCATGCCCGCCACGGCCGGCCGATCGGTCCCGAGGTCATCATCAATGAGGGTTGGCGGGAGGCTTTGCCGGATGAGTCGCTCGCACTCTTCGCGCCGGACGGCGAGCCGGTTGCCCTCGGCCGTCGTGTCGATCAGGTCATTCGTGTCGTCCGAGGGTTCGCCGCCAGTGCCCCCGATGTGGTAAGTCGCTAACGTGGAGCGCACGCGCTACCTCATCATCGGAGCGGGCGTCACCGGCCTCGCGTTTGCCGATTGGCTGAAAGACGACGACTACTGGGTCGTCGAAGCCGAGGATGAGATGGGCGGCTACTGCCGAACCGTCGAGCGCGACGGCTTCATCTGGGACTACTCCGGGCACTTCTTCCATTTCCGCGATCCGGAGATCGAGGCGTACCTCGTCGATCGGATGGGCGAGCAAGAGATATTGCGCGTAATCCGTGACAGCCGGATTTGGTACGCAGACCGCTACATCGATTTCCCATTCCAGAAGAACATCCATCAGCTTCCCGAGGCGGAATACGCGCAGTGCGTGCAGGACCTGCACGACAGGCCCAAAGAGAAGGCCGGCAACTTCAAGGACATGCTGTATGCGCGCTACGGTCGCGGCATCGCCGAGAAGTTCCTGATCCCATACAACGAAAAGCTCTACGCCATGAATCTGGCAGCACTCGACCCCGACGCGATGGGCCGTTTCTTTCCGCACGCCAGCGTAGAGGAGATTCTACGGAAGGCCGACGCCCCGAGCGTCGATGGCTACAATGCGACGTTCACCTATCCAAGAGGAGGCGCGGCCCAGTACATCGAGGCCATCGCCCAAGGGGTACGAAGCGACCGAATCGCCCTGAGCGAAAGGGTCCTGAGCATCGACCTCAACGCCAAAGTCGCCACCACGAACAGACGGCAGATCGGCTACGACGTTTTGGTCAACAGCGCCCCGTTGATATCGCTGCTCGACATGTGTGGGATCGAGTATGACTCGGCCGTCTTCAGCCACAACAGGGTTCAGGTCTTCAATCTGGGGTTCGACAGCAAGGGGCCGCGCGATGTCCATTGGATCTACTATCCGCAGCGGGACATCTCGTTCTATCGCGTCGGCTTCTACGACAACATTTTCGATTCCGATCGCATGAGCTTGTACGTGGAGGTCGGGGTGCCCTGGGACGTCGAGCTCTCAGCCGACGAGCGCGGCGCCTTGAAAGCGAGGGTGCTCACCGACCTCCAGGCCTGCGGGGTACTCGAGAATCAAACCCTCCTCGCCTCCCAAGACGTCCTGCTCGATCCGGCGTACGTGCACATCACGACGCGCTCGATTGTGACGGCCGCGAACAGGCGAGAGCTGCTGGCGGCGCAGGATGTTCACTCGATTGGCCGCTACGGTGCCTGGACCTACTGCTCGATCGAAGACAACATCGTCGAGGCCCGGGCACTTGCCGAGCGCATCGGGCCAGCGAAGACCTGAGCTCCGCGGAATCGACGGTCTCGCCTTGCCAGCGGCGGTGGCTGTGCCGATAATCGCCGCATGCCGAGCATATGCAACACCGCACGCGCGCTGGTCGCCAGCCTTTTCATCGTTTTTGCCTTCGTGGCTTGCAAGAGCAAGCCCGCAGAGGAGCAGGCCGCGCCGCCACCCGAGGCGCCCGCAGCAAAGATGGAGATGCCACCGGCGCCCGCTGCGTTTCCCGAGCTGAAAATTCCGAAGGACAATCCTCAGTCTCGGGAAAAGGTCGCGCTCGGTCACCAGCTCTTTTTTGATCCGCGTTTGAGCGTCGATGGGACGCGCTCCTGCTACTCGTGCCATCAAAACGAGCACGGGAATGGCGGGGAGACCCCGCTTGCCGTCGGCGCAAAGGAGAAACAGCTCACCCGGCATAGCCCCGTGATCTGGAACACCGCTTATTTCGAGGCTTTCTACTGGGACGGGCGAGCGGGGAGCCTAGAGGCGCAGGCGAAGGGTGCCTGGGGCGGGGGCAACATGGGCGTTGGTGCGGACAACCTCGCCGCGAAGGCAGCTGCGCTTGCGAAGATCAAAGGCTACAAGAAGCAGTTCAAGAAGGTATTCCCCGCTGATGGAATGACGCCGGACACAATCGCAAAGGCGATTTCGGCATACGAGCGCACCCTAATCTGCAACGACACCGCGTATGACCGATACGCCAAGGGCGACGGGAACGCGCTCACGGCCGAACAGAAGCAGGGCTGGGCGCTGTTCATGGGCAAGGCGCAGTGCGCGGTCTGTCACGCGCCGCCACTCTTCTCGAGCGCAATGGGGGTTCCCGGCGGCCTCTATTACAACGCGGGGATCGGCACTGCTGGCAAAGCCGAGGATCAAGTCGACGTCGGCCGGTACGCCGTCAGCCAACAAGATGCCGATTGGGCTGCGTTCAAGGTGCCGTCGCTTCGCAACGCCTCCAAGAGCGCGCCGTACTTCCACGACGGCTCAGTGGCGACCCTGTCCGAGGCCGTGAAGCTCATGGCGACTGGCGGTATTGCCAACAAGAACAAGACGGCACTGCTAGCCGATCGAGGCCTGAGCGCGGAGGAGCTCGGCTCGCTGGTTGCGTTCCTCGGGGCGCTCGACTGTGGCGGGACGCTCGACCAGCCGGATTTGCCGAAGTAGGTGTTGTGATACGGGCTTGGCCCGCGCATCTTCCGCTATGGGTCGAAACTGGAGGCGCCGGTCAGGATCGAACTGACGAATGGAGATTTTGCAAACCTCTGCCTTACCACTT
>CAMYMX010000545.1 GCA_947259605.1 uncultured Polyangiaceae bacterium
TTACTTCATGCATCGCTACCCCTTCCACGAATGGAAGCTTCTCCGGGGGGTCCACTCGGTTCATCATGCCGCGAGGAATCCGAGGCAGATCGACAGCCTCTTGCTGCATCCGGTGGAGACCGTCCTCGGGCTTGGGCTCTTCTTTGGTTCGGTGGCCTTGGTTGGCGGTGTTCACATCTACATCATGGGCGCGCTCTTCACGGCCTACACCGCGCTCAACATTCTCAATCACGCCGGCATCGACGTGCCGCACTTCCCCTTCAAGACTTTGGGTGTTCTCGCTGCAAAGCACGATCGGCATCATCACAGCATGCTTTCCGGCAACTACGCATCGATCACGCCCTTGCCGGACATCATCTTCGGCACCGTGGAGTAGGCCATGACAGTCAGCTTGGTAACCGGGGGCTCCGGCTTCGTAGGGGCTGCGATCGCCCACGCGCTCAAGGCTCGCGGCGACCGGGTCATCGTCCTCGATTTGGCGCCTGAATGCCCGGTCGAAGGTGTCGATTATCGTCGCGTCGACATCCGCGACGAGGCAGCGGTCATCGAAGCTTGCCGCGGCGTCGACACGGTCATCCACAACGCCTCAATCGTTCACACCAAGCAGAACAGGAAAGACATCGTCTGGGCGGTGAACCTCGGCGGCACCGAGAACATGCTCGAGGCAGCGCGGCAAAATGGTGTTCCGCGCTTCGTCTACATCAGCTCCGGGAGCGTGGTTTACGAGGGCAAAGACATCGAGAACGGGGACGAGAGTCTTCCGTACTCGTCGGTTTCCCAGGCGCCCTATGCTGACAGCAAAATCGCGGCGGAGAAGCTGGTGCTCGCAGAGAACGGGGAGGGCGGCATGGCGACTTGTGCCCTGCGGCCGCACGTCGTCTTCGGCCCTGGCGACAATCGCTTCATGCCGACGCTCTTGGCAAAAGGCCGCAACGGGCAGTTGCGCGTCCAGATCGGGCGGGGCGCGTGGCTTTCGGACTACACCTATGTGACGAACATGACCGATGCGGTCCTGCTGGCCGACGAAGCGCTCGCCAAAGACGGTTTGAACAGCGTTGCTGCGGGGCAGGCCTACTTCATCACCAACGGCGAGCCGATGCCGTTCTGGGATTTCATTCGCAAGGTCGCCGCGCGTCTTGGCTTTCCGCCAGTGAAGTACACCGCGCCAAAGTCACTCGTCTATGCCATCGCGGCGATCAAAGAAGGCATCGACACGCTCAAAGGCGGTACGCTCAACGCCGAAGACGGTCTGACCCGGTTTGCGATCCGGTACATGTGCACCCACCACTATTTCAGCATCGAGAAGGCGCGCAGGGAGCTCGGGTACAACCCTCGGGTCTCGGTCGAAGAAGGCATCGAGCGCACCTGCCAGCACCTCGAAGCGACCGGGGCGGTCTAGGGGATCGCGAGTCGCCGTGGGTCACGCGGTACGCCGGCTGGCTTGGGTCGAGCCGGAGTTGGACGGGCCGACATCCCCCCGACGCGGCCCGCCCAACGGCTCCCCAATGACCCCTTCGCATCCGACCTGCACAAAGTCCCAAAGGACCGGGCAGATCTCCCGTATCGTTTCTTCACCCGTTCGAGTCTGATTACCCTAGGGGGTGTATCCGTCCAGCGATCTCGACAGTTTATTACATTTCTATTCATCCTTTGGGTTTACGTCGAACCAGCGTCTGATCCAGCGATGACGCGCTCAGAAGTGGGGGTGATGGGCTCCGATGCCGCAGATCGGCGGACTTGCTGCGGGTGCGCCAGCTGATAAAGAGGCAGGCGTCAGGGGGCCTTTCGATTCAGTCGGGGGCGAGTCGAGTGTCTATCGAGATTGTCATCCTACTTTCGGCCTGCGGGCTGCTGATCGTCTTGGGCGTGCTCGAGCTGATCCTCCACCGGATGCGGCTCAAGCGGATTCCGATTCGCATTCACGTGAACGGCACGCGTGGCAAAACCAGCGTGACCCGGTTGATCGGCGCTGGTCTTCGCGAGGCCGGCATCCGTTGCGTGGTCAAAACCACCGGCACCGTCCCCCGGTTCGTGTTGCCCAACGGCCGCGAGGTTCCGGTTTACCGACCCGGCGGCGCCAATGTGATCGAGCAGAAGCAGGCGGTCACCATGGCGGCCGCCCAACGCGCCGAAGCGCTCGTCGTGGAGTGCATGGCGCTTCAACCGCAGCTGCAATGGCTTTCCGAGTCGAAGCTCGTTCAGGCCACGCATGGGGTCATCACCAATGCGCGGCCGGATCATCTCGATGTGATGGGACCCACCGAGGACGATGTCGCTCGTGCGTTAGCCGCGACCGTTCCCATCAACGGCGTCTTTCTCACCGCCGAGGAGCATCATCGGCCCTTCTTCGAAGAGGTCGCCGAGGAACGCGGCTCACGCTTCCGCGCCGCTCGAGAGATCAGCCGGGCGCTCACCCCCGAAGACGTTGCCGCGTTTCCGTATCTCGAGCATCGGGACAACATCGAGCTCGCCCTTGCGGTCTGCGAGGAGGTGGGGGTGGACATCGACACCGCCCTTCGCGGGATGTGGAGAGCCAAGCCAGACCCAGGAGCGATGATCGAATCCCAGGTCGAGTTCTTCGGTCGGCACATCGTGTTCGTGAACGGGTTCGCCGCCAACGACCCAACCTCGACACGCTATATTTGGGAGCAGGCCCTGCGCCGGCACCGCAAGCTCAATAAGCGCATCGCGGTGTTCAATTGCCGCTCGGACCGCGCCGATCGCTCCGAGCAGCTCGCCGAGTCGTACGGGCGATGGCCGCAGGCCGATGAGGTCGTGCTGCTCGGAAGCGGGCAATACATCTTCGCCCGCGCTGCGGTGAAGAGCGGGCTCGACCCGACACGTTTGGTTTTCGTCGACCAGACGCATCCGGCCGATGTTTTCGAGATTCTGCTTGGCCTTGCCGAGACCTCTGCCCTGGTGATGGGTCTGGGGAACATCGCTGGGCCGGGATTGGCGCTCGCCGAGTACTTCGCCAACCGAGGAATGGATCATGCCAGAAATTGAGTTGTTGACCCTGTCGATCGGGCTCGGC
>CAMYMX010000546.1 GCA_947259605.1 uncultured Polyangiaceae bacterium
GGCCGGGGTGGACGCGGGACAGGGAGCGAGCGATCGCGAACGAAGTGCGAACCGCTGCGTACGAGATCATCGCGAGAAAGGGCGCGACCAACCACGCCATTGGCCTGGTCACGGCCGCGTTGCTCAACTGGACGCTTTCGGGTTCCCGCCGGATTGTCACCGTTTCACGGGTCCAAGAAGGCGTCGCCGGGCTCCATGACGTCGCCATCTCGCTCCCCACGATCGTCAGCGCCGAAGGCGCGGTCGAAGTCATCGAGCCCCAGCTGCACACCGAGGAGCGCGAGGCGCTCGCGCGTTCAGCCGAGGTGCTTCGTCACGCCTATCGGGAAGCTCGGCCTACGTAGTGGAGCCGGTGCGAATCGAAAAAGAGACCGCGCGTTCGAGCGCTCGAAGTCAGCCGGCAGGCGATAAGGAAAGCAGCAACACGCTGTAGACCGTCGCCGCGGCGGCGAACGCGAGGACGTCGGTGGAGCGGTCGGTGTCGGGGAGCTCGTGGCGCACGATGTTCATGATCGTTCCACCGGCGATGTAGGCGAGCACCAGCGCCAAGATGTCTGGTCGGATTTCAACCGCGGGTAGGGTGCCGATCAGCCAGCCGGTGATCAAGCCCGCGACGAGCAGCCAGCGGCCGATGCGTTGGTAGCGCTCCCCGTGATGCTCGACCAGTGAATGATCGTTCGCCAGGAAGTGAAGGCCCATCGCCACGGCGAACATCCACAGCGGTTCGACTGCTCGGTCGGCCGGACTGGCGACTGCGTAACCGATGGCCGCGTTCAGCACCATGAAGGAACTGATGCTGAGCCAGAAGGTCGCGGTGCCTGTTTCGTCTCGTTCGCCGCGCGCTCGGCGCCGACGACGCGACTCGCGCGAAGCGGTCTCCACCCACAGCGACACCGTGAGCCCTACGAGGGCAAGAATATAGACGTGCTGGTCGAGGCCGGGGAGGAGCTCCGTGCGTTCAATGAGGCTCTGTTGCTCGGCGAGATCGGGCAGCAGATCGAGGAAGACATAGGCGACGCTGACGCCCGATGCGGCCGAGAGCGCTCTTGGCCGCCATTGGTGACCGAGCGCCGCCGTGGTGCCCGCCACCAGGTGCACGATGGCCAACGCTAAAACCGTCAGCAGTGTTGTCAGCATCGAGCGCTTGGTCTCTATTGCCCGTGACGGGCTTGAACGGCCTCCTGGATTTGAGCCTTCACCGCGTCCAAGTTGAAGGACGCGCCTTTTTGCATCGGCGGGAACTCAACCGCCGTCTTGGCAAGCTCGGCCACCGCGCGCTGCACAAAGACAAAGCGCCAGAACTCTCGGGCATAGAAATCCATGAACCAGTCCGGTGAGCCCACCGCGAAACTCGGGTCGGAATACCGCTCGAACGGATCGCGACGAAGGCTGTGAATTAGGGGCATGTTCAGCCTGACCTTCGCGCCCGGCCAACCATCGGGCTGTTCTATGAACGTGTACTTCCAGTCGCCAATCCGGACCGCGCCGAGCGTCGACTCGCCAAAGTACCAAACCTCTTGTCGCCTGCTTGGACCCTTGCCCGTGAACATGGCCATTTGGTTGTACCCATCGAGGTGCACCTTATATTCGCGTTCGCCGAGCCGCTTTCCCTTCTTTAGCTCACTCGCGATATTTGGATTGCCAGCAGCGGCGACCAAGGTCGGAAACCAATCCATGCCGGACATGATGCCGTTCTCCACCCTCCCGGCTGGAATCTGGTCGGGCCAACGAACGATCATGGGGACGCGAAAGCCGCCATCGGTCGTCATGCCTTTGGCGCCCTTGAACGGCGTGTTTCCGCCGTCCGGCCAAGTGAAGACCTCGGTGCCGTTGTCGGTGGTGACGGCGATGATCGTGTTCTTTTCGACGCCCATCTTCTCGAGCTTTTTCATCACCGCGCCGATGATGTCGTCGAACTGAGCCATGCCGGCTTTCTGCAGGCCGTAGTTGTTCTTGCCTTCGAGCGCTTTGTACTTGGGTGAGAGAAACGTGAAGATGTGCATGCGCGTGGGGTTCAGCCACACGAAGAACGGTTTGTTCTGCTTCTTGGCTCGGTCCATGAAATTCAAAGTGTGCTTCAGAATCTCATCGTCCACGGTCTCCATCCGCTTCGGTGGCAGTGGCCCGGCATCTTTGATTTTCTGTTTGCCGATCTTGCCCCATCGAGGCTGCACCGTTGGGTTGTCGTTGGTGGTCGCCCACGAGTGCACCATGTTCCGGGGCCCGATCTCATCGAGGAGATCCTTCGGGTAACCAGGCCAGTAGGGATCCGACATGGCATCTAGGTGGTAGAGGTATCCAAAAGAATTCGTCGAAGCCATGAACCGTCGGGAGGAATTGGTTGAGGTCGCCCAAGTGGTTCTTGCCGAACTGTCCCGTCGCATAGCCCATGGCCTTCAGAGCCGTTGCGATGGTTGGGGCGTCCGCAGGCAAGCCCAGCGGAGAACCCGATTGACCCACCGTGGTCATTCCGGTCCGCATCGGGATCATGCCCGTGATGAAGTTCGCTCGGCCGGCTGTGCAGCTTGCCTCCGCGTCATAGTCCGTAAACACCATGCCCTCTTGGGCCAGTCGATCGATGTTCGGCGTCTTGCCTGACATGATCCCACGGTGATAGGCGCCGATGTTAAACCAGCCGATGTCATCGCCCATGATGACCACGACGTTGGGCTGCTGCGGTTTTTTCGATTTCTTAGCGGATGCCGGCGAAGTCGAACCCAGCGCGAACACGAGGCCAGCGAACAGCAGCGTGCGAAAACAAAGTCGAGTGAGGCTTGTCACGTCAGCTGTCTATGCTCCAAGAGTGCTGCGGAAACCTTTTGCGATGGCATCGGGCTCTGCACGCCCGCGCCGTAGCCGACCATTTACTCCGGGTACGGCTCCGATTCCATTTCGAAATCTTCTTCGGCGTTGGGCGCCATCATGCCGTCCACCTCACCGGCTTCCGCGCCTATCATCATGCGTTCATCGCCCGCGGTCTGTTCCATGTCCTCGGCCATCTCCATGTCATCGACTTCTTCGGGCGAACCA
>CAMYMX010000547.1 GCA_947259605.1 uncultured Polyangiaceae bacterium
AAGAGCACTAATGGTCCTGGGTTTGTGGCTGAGCTCGCTCATGCTCATGGGTTTCGGGGGCCAGTCCTGCCAGGGTCTCGACCTTCCAGGCCTCAAGAGCTCCGTTCGCGTGATTCGAGACACGGACGGGATTCCCCACATCTATGCGAACAACGCGAGAGATGCGGCGCTGGTCCAAGGCTACGTGATGGCGTCCGATCGGCTCTTCCAGATGGACTTGTCCCGACGCGCGGCGACCGGCACGCTCGCTGAGCTTTTTGGCAGCGCGGTTCTGGGCGACGACGTACAAGCGCGAACCATTGGGCTACGGCGAGCTGCAGAGCGCACGCTGCCGGCGCTCTCGCCGGAAACGCAAGAGCTGCTCGAAGCCTTCGCCCAAGGCGTCAACGCCTGGGTTGCAGCAAATCCGCTTCCACCTGAGTATGGGGCGCTCGAGCTGACGCAGTTCGAGGAGTGGATTCCCGAGGATTCCGTCGTCATTGCCAAAGGGTTGGCCTTTCAGCTGTCTTTTGATCTCGACATCAACAACACGATCACGTTTCGGACCTACGCGGGGACCGGCGCTGCCCTTGGTTTCGATGGTGTCGCCCTCTTCTTCGAAGATATCTTTCGGTCGGCGCCCTTCGATCCGGCCACCACGGTGCCCGATGCAATGATGGCGAGCATGACACCCGACCTTTCGGGAACCGCGTTGGCGAGTGCGTCGATGAGCTCTCCGGGGGATCTCTTGTCCAAACGCTACGTGGAGCGGATCAAAGATATGCCCTTCTTCCAGGACGCGCTTCGCCCGTCTGAGCGCGTCAAGGGAAGTAATGAATGGGGCGTCTCCGGCGACTACACGACGACCGGGCGCCCACTCATCGCCAACGATCCTCATTTGGCGCTCAACACACCTGCCACGTTCTACCAGAACCATCTCATCACTTCGAAAGACAAACTCGATGTGCACGGCAGCAGCGTCCCAGGTGTCCCGCTGATCGTCCAAGGGCAAAACGCATACATCACATGGGGCTCCACCGTGAACCCGGCCGACGTTACAGACACGTACGAAGAGCAGGTGGTGCCGTGCGCGACGTCCGCGGCTGGCCTGTGTACGATTTATCTCGGCGAACAAGAACCGATCGTTCCAGTCCCCGTGGAGTTTCGCGTGAACTTGCTCGACGGCGTGCCCGATAACGTGGTCCCCGTGCCGCCCGGTGGCGGCATCCCTCCGGTTGTCCTGATCGTTCCGCGTCGCAACAACGGCCCGATCGTCGACCTCGATTTGGCGACGGGCACCGCGATCAGCGTCCAGTACACGGGCTTCTCTGCGACGCGCGAGATCGACTGCTTCCGTATCTGGAACTCTGCCAAGAACCTCGATGACTTCCGCGAGGGGCTTCATTTCTTTGACGTGGGCTCGCAGAACTGGGCGTACGGCGACATCGACGGCAACATCGCCTATTTCACGAGCGCCGAGATCCCGATTCGCGAGGACCTGCAGGAAGGGATGATCAACCTCGACCGCATCCCGAGCTTCCTCCGGGACGGCACGGGCGGAAACGAGTGGCTTCCTGTCCAGAACCCGCAGCCTGGGCAGGCGATCCCTTATGAAATCCTGCCGATGGAGGAGATGCCTCAGATCATCAACCCACCCTACTTCATCAACGCCAACAACGACCCGGCGGGCGTTACCCTCGACAACGACCCGTTCAACCAATTCCGACGAGGCGGCGGCATCTACTACCTGGAGTACACCTACGCGATTGGCACACGCGCCGGACGCATCACGCAAGCGCTCGAAGACAAGCTTGCGATGGGAGATGTCAGCTTCGAAGACATGCAGGAGATCCAAGCCGATGTCGTGCTTCTCGATGCGCAGGTCTTCACGCCCTACATCCTCGCTGCGTTCGACAACGCCACCAATGGCTCCGCGCCCGTCGAGCTCGCGGATCTGGCCGGAGACCCGCGGATCGCAGAGGCGATCGGCCGCTTAGCCGAATGGGGCTTCAACACACCGACCGGTGTTGACACTGGCTATGACTCTAGCGACGTCGACGGCGTCTTTTCGCCGCCTACGGATCAAGAGATTGCAGATAGCATTGCTGCCACCATCTACTCGGTCTGGCGCGGCCAGGCACTAACGAACATCATTGTAAAAACACTGGCTGGAGTGGGTCTCGCCGACCTCGGCAATCCGTCGAGCTACCCGTCGAGCTCGAGCTCGGTCAAGGCGCTCCGCAACCTGTTGGACAACTTTGACACCAACCAGGGCATCGGTGCCTCTGAGCTGAACTTCTTCGACGTGCCAGGCCTGGCGGATGCCGATGACCGGCGCGACTTTTTGCTCTTGCAAAGCCTCGCCGATGCGCTCGACCTGCTGGCAGGCCCGAACTTCTTGGCAGCCTTCGGGGGCTCGACCGACCAGGAGAACTACCGATGGGGCCGCCTGCACCGCATCGTATTCGACAGCCCACTTGGCGGGCCGTTCAACATCCCACCGGCCGCCGGCATTCCACCGTCATTCCCAGATTTAGACGGGGTGGCTACCGACGGCGGCTTTGGCGTGGCCGATGCGTCGAGTCATTCGGCCTATGCGGATAACAGCGAGCGCTTTCGATTCGGCTCGGGCCCGAATCGGCGCTACGTAGGCGAGCTCGGGACCAAGCGCGGCTCGATTCGTGGAGAGACGATCCTTCCCGGCGGCAACAGTGGAGTGCTAGGGAGCCCATTTTACGGCAACCTTCTGCCGCGCTGGCTCACCAACGACACCTATGACGTCCGCTTCAAACGAGGCGATGTGAACAGGGCCGCCGACACCAAGACCGTCTTCGTTCCGGCGAAATAGCAAGACCTTTCGGTCCCAGGTCGCAACCTTCCTAGCTCGGTGCGCTTCTTCTCGAACGCGGCCTGTTACTCCGGCGTCGCTTCGGTTTGGTACTTCGCTTTCCATTCGGCGTACGGCATGCCGTAGATGATCTCGCGTGCGCCCGCCTTGTCGAGGCTCATGCCTTTTGCTTCGGCCGCCTCTTGGTACCAG
>CAMYMX010000548.1 GCA_947259605.1 uncultured Polyangiaceae bacterium
CAGGACGAAGTAGTCATCGTGATGGATCAGGCTGTTGATCAAGGGCTGGAACAGCGACCAGTCTCCGCGCGAGAAATGACCCGAAGCGATTAGATCGAGCGCGCCTTTGAGTGACGCGTTTCGCTCGTAGTACTCAGAGGGTCGGTAGCCCGTCTGTTGCAACCCATGGACTTCATCTGTCGTGAGCCCGAAAAGAAAGAAGTTCTCGGCGCCGACGGCATCTCGGATCTCGACGTTCGCCCCATCGAGGGTGCCGATGGTCAGGGCGCCGTTCATCGAGAACTTCATGTTTCCAGTTCCCGAGGCTTCTTTGCCGGCCGTCGATATCTGCTCGGACAGGTCTGCGCAGGGGTAAACGAGCTGGGCCGTCTTCACGTTGTAGTTCGGGATGAAAATGACCTTCAGCTTGTCGCGAGTGTCCGGGTCGGCGTTCACCACCTCGCCCACGGAATTGATGAGCTTGATGATGAGCTTGGCCATCGTATAGCCGGGCGCTGCCTTGCCGCCGAAGATGAAGGTTCGTGGCGCGGTCGCGAAGCCCGGGTTCTCCTTGAGCATTCGATAGAGGTGCACGATATGGAGCACGGCCAACTGCTGACGCTTGTACTCGTGGATGCGCTTGACTTGGACGTCGAACATGGAATCGAGATCCGCCTCGACCTTCATGAGCCGATGGGCCTGCTCGGCGGCGGCACGCTTTCGTGCGGTCTTGACGGCCCGCCATTGGACCTGAAACTCGGGGTCATCGGCGAGCCCCTCGAGCCTGCGCAGTTGGTTCAAATCCCGGATCCACGCTTCGCCGATACGGTCGGTGATCAGCTCTGCGAGCTCCGGGTTGGCAAGCGCCACAAAACGCCGCGGAGTGACGCCGTTCGTCTTGTTGTTGAACTTGCCAGGGTAGAACTCGTGGAAGTCCCGCATCACTCGGGTCTTCAGCAAGTCGGTGTGCAGGGCCGAGACACCATTGACCGAGAAGCTGCCCACGGTGGCGAGATTGGCCATGCGCACCGAGCCGCCGGCGTGGTCATCGATGAGCGACATCCGCTGTTGCCTCGCGTCATCGCCAGGAAAACGTTCGCGAACCTCAACCATGAAGCGGGCATTGATCTCGTAAATGATCTCCAGGTGACGCGGCAGCAATCGCCCAAACATCGACAAGGGCCAAGTTTCGAGGGCCTCCGGAAGCAGGGTGTGATTCGTGTATGCGAATGTTTCGGAGCTGATCCGCCACGCGGCCTCCCAGCTCATCCCGTGCTCATCGAGCAGCAGTCGCATCAGCTCGGGGATGGCTAGCGCGGGATGGGTGTCGTTCAGCTGAATCGCGAATCCTTCACTCAGAGTGTCGGGCCGACCACCACGAAGCTGGTGGAGCCGCAGCAAGTCCTGCAGTGAGCAGGACACCAGAAAGTACTGCTGCCGAAGCCTGAGCGCCTTGCCTTGCGCAGGCTCGTCATTGGGATAGAGCACTTTGGTTAGCGTCTCCGAGGCCACCTTGCGTTCGACCGCACCGTAGTAGTCGCCAACATTGAAGCTCCCAAAGTCGAACGTTTCGGCGGCCTCCGCGGCCCAGAGGCGCAACATGTTCATGTTGTTGACCTTGTAGCCGGGAATCGGCGTCGCGTAAGCAACGCCCTTGACCATGGTGTCAGGATGCCAGCGTGCCCGGTAACGACCGTTCTCATCCGTGTAGGATTCGGTATGACCGCCGAAGCCCACCGGATAGCTGTACTCCGGCCGAACGACTTCCCACGGGTTGCCCTGACGCAGCCACTTGTCGGTGCGTTCGATCTGCCAGCCGTCGTGGATCCGCTGCTCGAAGATGCCGAACTCGTATCTCAAGCCGTAACCCACGGCCGGGATCTGCAAGGTCGACAGCGAGTCCATGAAGCAGGCGGCTAGACGGCCCAGGCCGCCGTTGCCGAGGCCCGGCTCGCGTTCTTCCTCGATGAGCTCGTCGAGGTTCTGACCCAACAATGCAACCGCCTCGCGAATGCCTAGGTTCAGCAGAGCGTTGCCCAGCGACGGCCCCAGCAAATACTCCGCCGATAGATAGCAGACCACGCGGGTCGGATGAGCCAACAGCGATCTCGCGGTGCTTAGCCAACGCTGCATGAGCCGGTCTCGCACGGTGTAGGCAACCGCCAGATAGTAATCCGACCGGGTTGCCAGCGCGGGGACGTTGCCGCAGCGATAGAAAAGGTTGTCCTGAACCGCCCGGCGCAGCGTGTCGACGCTGACTCCGGTCCGGTCGTCATCCACGATCGCAGGTTTTTGCGACGGCGAGTCCTTCGCGTTCATTTCCGGATCCTCCAGGAATCAGCCCAGCAAGTTGGGGGCCTACGAGTGTCGGCTCTCGCCCAAAGGATGGCAAGGGGGTCGTCGCAGGGCGACTTCAAACGGCTAAAGCCGGCCGGTTGCCTCTGCTAGCGCTCGCAGTCGAATGGTCAGGCCGTGACTGAGCTGACCTTGCTCGAGCCTCCACGTCCAGTTGCCGCTCGTGGTTCCAGGACGATTCATTCGGTGCCGTTCGTCGAGGTGAAGCAGGTCTTGTAGCGGGACGATCACCGTGTCAGCGGGAGAGGCAAGTAGCGCCCGAACCGCCGCATCGACGACGTCGACGTCGCGGCTCGTGCCGAAGTAGGCCTGGACGCGCTGAAGGTCCTCCTCGGCGCTCGCGTCATTCGATTGTGCCCGGCGTTGGAGGTCGCGATACCAGCCAAGCATCGTGTTGCTGTCGTGGGTCCCCGTGAACGCCACGCTCTTGCGGGGGTACTCGTCTGGGTGATGCACCCGGTTTCCGGGGTCGCCCCCAAAGGCGAACTGCAGCACTTTCATTCCTGGGAGGCCGTAGTTGTCGCGCAGGTCCCACACCTCCTGGCTGACCGCTCCGAGGTCTTCTGCGACTAACGGCAGCTCACCATGCTCTCGTCTGAGCTCATCGAAGAACGCGTGCCCAGGAGCGTCGATCCACTGCCCAGCCATGGCGGTCTCGGACTCGCTC
>CAMYMX010000549.1 GCA_947259605.1 uncultured Polyangiaceae bacterium
ATCGAAGTCAACCGCGCTCATCGTCAGCCATGATCGCTACTTCCTCGACCGCGTCGCCACCAAGATCCTCGCTTTCGAGGGTGATGGCCGGGTCATCGCCTACGCGGGGAACTACAGCGACTACCGAGAACAACGCGCCGCGGGTCAGGCAGAACGCAAGCGAAGCGCCGGCAAGAGCGCCCCCAAGCCCAAGAGCAGCTCGACTGGCAAAGGAAAGAAGCTCTCGTACAAAGAGAAGCAGGAGCTCGAGCGGCTCCCGGTCGAGATCGAACGCGCCGAAGCAGAGGCCGTCGAGGTCGAAGCGCTCCTGAATGACCCGGCGCTTTACGCCGACCGCACCGAAGAAGTTGCTGCAATTGTGGCGCGCCAAGGCGAGCTGCAGCGGGAAATAGACCGAATGATGACGCGCTGGCTGGAGCTAGAGTCCAAAGCCGCGGGCCAGTAGACGGATCGGGCCCCAGAGCTGGGGCTTGCGATCGACGGCAGGGTAACGCTACAACTAGCCGGCTATGGCCCAAACCGCTCAAATCCGCTCGATCCAGTCCACCGAAAACGAGGCGCAGCGCGTCTACAAGCTCCAACGCGAGGCGTACTTGCGCGATCCATACCCGAGTCTCGGGGAACGAAAGGCGCGCCTAGACGCGCTCGAGCGAATCCTGCTGGAAAACACCGACGCGATCGTCGAGGCCATTGCTCAAGACTTCGGGCACCGCTCTGCCGAAGAGTCGAAGATTCTCGAAATCTTTCCAGTCATCGACGGGCTTCGTCACACGCGGAAGAAGCTTCGCAAATGGATCAAGCCGCAGCGCCGGCCGATTTCGTGGCTCTTTGCGACCGGCTCCAACCGGCTCATCCCGCAGCCCAAGGGCGTCGTGGGGATCGTCTCGCCCTGGAACTACCCGCTCTCCCTCACGTTGGGCCCTCTCACCAGCGTCTTGGCCGCCGGCAACCGAGCGATGATCAAGATGGCGAGCAACTCACAGCATCTTTGCCGCCTGCTTGCCGACAAGTTCAGCGAGGTGTTCCCGGAAGAGGTCGTCGCCATCCTCCCGGGGGTTCGTGCCGGAGACTTCTCTACGCTGCCCTACGATCACATCATCTTCACCGGCTCGGCGGACGTGGGTCGGACGGTCATGCGATCGGCGGCCGAAAACCTGACGCCTGTCACCCTCGAGCTCGGCGGCAAGTCGCCGACCATCGTCTGTGATGACTTCGACCTCGACGAAGCCGCTTCGCGAATCATGTACGCGAAGCTCCTCAACGCAGGCCAGACCTGCTTGGCGCCGGACTACCTCTTTCTTCCTGAGGGCAGCGAGGATCGATTCGTCGCTGCAGCACAGCGACTGGTCGCGGAGCGCTATCCGGACACAAACGACGACAGCTACACCTCGGTCATCGACGACAAGGCCTACCGGCGCTTGCGCATGACGTTCGACGACGCCGAGGCAAAGGGCGCGAAGCTCGTCCCGTTGGTCCCGAATGCGTCTTTCAACGATGTGCTTCGCAAGTTCCCGCCGTACCTCGTGCTCAACGTGACCGAGGACATGACGATCATGAAGGAAGAGATCTTCGGTCCTCTTTTCCCCGTGATGACGTACAAAGACTTGGACGAGACCATCGAGTACGTGACCCACCGGGACCGGCCGCTCGGGTTCTACGTGTTCACCAATGACCGCGCACGGAAGCACAAGCTCCTCTACAGCACGATTTCGGGCGGCGTCACCATCAACAACTGCATGGTCCACTTCGTTCAGCACGACCTGCCCTTTGGCGGCGTTGGCGCGAGCGGTATCGGCCAATACCACGGCTATGATGGCTTCATTGAGTTCAGCAAGATGCGCCCCGTCTTCACCAACCCCTGGTTCTCTCTCCTGCACTGGTTCTACCCGCCCTACACCGGCAAGCAGGAACGCATTATCGACATGACGATCAAGCTCAAGCCCTGAGGGTCGCGTAGGCCGAGTCCGACGGCGCTCAGCGGCGACGCCGCCTCAGTCGAGGGTGACTGAGACTTGCTTGATCGTGTCCGCTTTGACGTTGATGAAGACCCGTTTCGGAGGCCCAGTGCCGGAGCGCTTCAAGATGAGCTTGTGACGTCCGGCAGGGAGCGTCAGTCGTCTCGGCGTGCTCCCTAACGACTTACCGTCCTTGAATACTTCGGCCCAGCCGCCACGCGTGACGAGATTGACGGTGCCAGGCTTGGCGTCCTTCTGCGGTTTGGGCCGCGCGCGTCGTTTGCGACTCGGCGCCGCGGTTTTAGCCTTCCGCTCGACTGGCGGTAACGCAGCCGGGATCTCATCCACAGGCTCTGGAGCAGTTGGGGCGATCTGTGGTTCGGCCGGGGGTAGAGGCTCAGGCGCGCGTACCGCTTTCACCGGCGCGGCCTCTCCGACCACGGCTGGCGACGGCTCGATATTCTCTCTTGGATAGCCAGCGCCGAGCGCAACTGCGATCGCGCCGCCGATAGCGACTAGGCCCGTGACCAAGGCGACCATCATGCGTCGCGGTCGTCGACTTCTCGCCGCGTGGGGAAGAGTCCCTGCAAGCGTCCCGGCCTGCGTCATGTCGAACTCGTGAACCGCTGGGATAGAGAGCACCGGGGCACGTTGCATCCGCGCGAGCTCCATGAGCTGATTCTTACGCGCCTCTCCCTGCGGAAAGAGCTTCCCCATCCATTCCGAGAGCTCGGCCGGACCGATCAGCTCGTGTTGCTTGCTCAAGAATTTTCGGAGCGCCTGTCCCATCTCCCGAGCGGTTTGCCAGCGTTCGTTCGGGTCTCGTGCGAGCGCTTTCAATGCGATGTCGTCGAGCTCCTTGGGAACTTGCGAGCGGAACTTCGATGGCGGAGGGATCTCTTCATACAGCAATGCAAACATCGTATTGGCGGTGGTGTCGCGCTTGAATAGCCGTTTCACCGCGAGCGCCTCCCACAAGGCGGCGCCTAGCGCCCAGGTGTCGATCCTTCGGTCGATGGTACCGGCTTTCAGCTGTTCCGGTGCC
>CAMYMX010000550.1 GCA_947259605.1 uncultured Polyangiaceae bacterium
CCCAGGGGCCGGCATGTCGACCAAGGTCACATCGCCCAGCTGTTCGACCGCGTACGACGTGATTCCGACGCGAATCACGTCGTCCTCGATGCGCGCCCATTCGTGGTCGCGGGTGTACTGGAGGTCCCTTGGGTACGTCACTGTCATCACCTCTTGTAAAACGGGGTGGTCACTACCACGGCGTCGACGACCTTGCCACGGATCTCGATTCCCAGGCGGGTCCCCACCTTGGCGAGGGCCAAAGGCACATAGCCGAGACCGATGTTCCGTCCAACCGTCGGCCCTGGAGAGCCGCTGGTGACCTCTCCGACCTGCTTTCCGTCGGTCACGATCGGGTAGCCATGCCGGGCTATCCCGCGTCCGGTCATCTCGAATCCGACGAGCTTTCGCTCGAGCCCCGCGGCTTTGATCGCTCGTAGCGCATCACGTCCGATGAAGTCGCTGGCATCGAGCTTGACCACCCAGCCGAGTCCCGCTTCGAAGGGATGGGTCTGCTCGCTGATGTCGTTGCCATAGAGCGCGAGGCGCGCTTCGAGCCGAAGGGTATCGCGCGCGCCCAGTCCGACTGGGGCCACCCCGTGAGACTCGCCGGCCTCGAGCACAGCACGCCAAAGGGTGACGGCATCATCGCTCGCGCAGAAGAGCTCGAAGCCATCTTCGCCGGTGTACCCGGTTCGGGCGACCCAGAGCTCGACGCCGGCCAAGCTCGAGCGGGTGACGTGGAAGTACGGGAGGTCGAGCACCTCTGCTGGGGCGCCGAGGTCTTTCATGATTGCAGCGGCCTTCGGCCCCTGCAGGGCCATGAGTGCCCAAGCATCCGAGACATCGTTCCAGGGGACCCCAAGGCCCAGGTTCTTTGCGAAGTGAGCGACGATCTTGTCGCGGTTCGATGCGTTGCAGACGATGAGGACCTTGTCCGTCTCCAAACGATAGACGATCAGGTCATCCAGGATGTAGCCCGCCTCGTTGCAGCAAGCGGTGTAGAGCGCGCGGCCGGCCTCGAGCTTCGAGACATCGTTGGTGACCAGGTGATCGACCGCGGCGACGGCCTGGGGCCCTTCTACGAGAATTTCGCCCATGTGGGACACGTCAAAGAGGCCCGCGAGGCTCCGAACCGCCTCATGTTCTTTTTTGATGCCGGCGTACTGCACGGGCATGAGCCACCCGGCGAAGGGAACGAGCCGGGCGCCCAGGGCCCGGTGCTCGTCTGTGAGCGAGGTTTCACGGAGTGCGTCGGCCAAGATGATCGGAACTTAGGGTCGACCGGGATCTACGCAACCGCCAGCGGCGCCGGTCGATATCTGCGTCGTGGCTTTGGGCGACACGCTTTGTCTCAGTCGCGTCGGGCGGCGCATTCGGTCTTTTCCCCTTGGGGTTTCAGCGCTCGAGCTCGGCTCGCACCCCGACTGCGACATCGTAATCCATGCTGCCGCGGTGCCTCCGCGGGCAAAGCTCTTTCAGCCTCGAGGGGGCACCGTTTTTGTCTACGACCTGGACGAGAGCCCCGGCCTCGGGGCCCGTTCGGTCATGCCGATCGGGAAGCGGCTTGCGGTCGGCGCCGGCTACGCCGTGACTCGTCTCAAGGCCGAGGCGGTTCCGTTCGAGCGAGGGGCCACCGAGCTCCTTCGCGGTCGCAGCGTCGAGCCGGCTCGTCTATCGCTCATTGGGGGTCATGGGGCAGCAGCGCGCGCCTTCCACCTCGGAGACGAGCCGGTCTCGATTGGTGGAGCCACGGACAACGCAATCGCTCTGTCGGACAGGGCGGTCAGTCAATACCACTGCCGAATCGAGACTTCAGCGCAGAGCGTTTCGGTCCGCGACCTCGGCAGCACCAACGGAACCTGGGTCGATGGTCTTCGAATCCGCCGACACGAGCTCCGGCCGGGCGCTGTGCTCCGAGTCGGCCGTACCGAGCTTCGGGTAGTTCGCCGAGGCAGCGCGCGCAGCTCATCTTCGGACCTCGTCGTCGAATCGACTCCAATGCTCTCCGTCATGGCCGAGGTCGATCGATTTGCAAGTCTGCCATGGCCCGTTCTGATTCGCGGTGAGACGGGCGTCGGCAAAGAGCTCATCGCCCAGGCGCTGCACGAACGCGGGCGGCGGCGAAAGGGCCCCTTCGTGGCCATCAATGGAGGCGGGCTTCCGCGCGAGCTCATCGAGAGCGAGCTCTTTGGGCACGAGCGCGGCGCGTTCACAGGGGCGGTCCAAACCCATCGTGGGGCGTTCGAGCAGGCGCACGGGGGCACGCTTTTTCTCGACGAGGTCGCCGAGCTGGCCCCCGATCTTCAGACGCGCCTCCTTCGCGTCCTCGAAACCTGGCAAGTCCGCCGCGTGGGCAGCGAGTCCGGGCGCCGCGTCGACGTTCGCCTGCTGTGCGCCACCCACACAGACCTGGGCGCGATGGTGCGCGAAGGGCGCTTCCGGTCCGACCTCTACTACCGAATCCATCGCTTGGTCGTCGACGTCCCTGCGCTTCGCGCCCGCCCGGACGACATCGCGCCCTTGGCTGCCCACTTCATTGGTCTCATGGAGTCTGACGTCGGCGAGCGTCGAATCGCGCCCGAGGCGCTCGACCGCCTCCATGAGTATCCTTGGCCCGGCAACGTGCGCGAGCTTCGAAACCTGCTCGAGCTTGCGGCTGTCGACTGCGATGGCGCGCTCATCGACCTCGCTTCGGTCGACCGCGCGCTCCGACGAAGCGCGGAGCCTTCGGCCCACCGTCCATCCGCCGGTTTGCTTCGTGAAACGCTCGAGCAGTATGGCGGCAACATGTCCGCCGCCGCTCGAGCCCTGGGGATTCCCAGGTCGACGCTTCGCGACAGGTTGCAAGGGGCCTCGGAGCTGGGCCGCTAGGCCGTTCTGCGGCGCGATTCCTTGACGCGCCGAATGCGAAGCTCGAGCAGGTCTTGGGCCACTCCATAGATTCGCTTGAAGCCCGTGGACTTCGACTGTCCAGAACGTCGCGGCCGGCAAGCAATGGTGACCACCGTCGTCG
>CAMYMX010000551.1 GCA_947259605.1 uncultured Polyangiaceae bacterium
ATCTTGTAGTTTTTCCAGCGGATCGACGCGTGCTTGGCCAAAATCGTGATGCCGCGCTCGCGCTCGAGGTCGTTCGAGTCCATCACGCGCTCGCGAACGGCCTCGTTTGCCCGGAAGACCCCGGTCTGATGCAACATCGCATCGACCAGCGTGGTTTTCCCGTGGTCAACGTGGGCGATAATCGCCACATTTCGAATCATATTCTGCACGCGTAAACCCCCACGCCTTCGCGTGAGGGCGCGTCTTGGCAGATCCAGGGCGAGGCTGCCAGTCGCAGCCGGTGTGCTGCATGCCCAACGCAGGTTTGACCGTGCGCTTTTGGCAGCGGTGCCCTGACTCGCTATCTTGAAGCTGGGGGAAAACGGGAATGTCAGGACGCGACTGGACGCGGATTGCGGTCTTACTGGTGCTCGGGGTGCTGGGCTGCGGCGAGTCGGCGCCGGTGGACCCACGGACCAATCCGAACGACGGACCGCCGACGGGCAATGGGGACGGCAGCTGTAGCGTGCCTGGCGAGGCCCAGCTCGAAGACGTGTCTTCGCCGGATACGGTCATTGGCGATGGGAGTCGGGCGAGCTGCACGTCGGCGGCGTTCGTCGATGCGGTCGCGCGGGGAGGCGTCATCACCTTCGACTGCGGGCCCGAGCCGATCGTCATCACCCTCGATAGGACCGCCAAGGTGTTCAATGACCAGAATCCGGATGTCGTCATCGACGGCGGCGGCAAGGTGACCCTGAGCGGCGGCGGGCGCGTCCGGATTCTCTATCAGAACGCCTGCGACCCGCAGCAGGTTTGGACGACGTCGCACTGCAATGACCAGGATCACCCGCGGCTCACGGTCCAGAATCTGACCTTCGTCGACGGCAATGCCAAAGCCGAGGACGACGGCGGCGGGGCGATTTTCGTCCGAGGCGGCCGGTTCAAGGCCGTGAACACGCGCTTCTTCAATAACGTCTGCCACGATGTCGGGCCGGACGTGGGCGGCGGGGCGATTCGGGTCTTCGACATGTACCAGGACCGGCCGGCGTACATCGTGAACAGCACCTTTGGTGGGGAAGGGCTGGGGAACGTTTGCTCGAACGGTGGGGCGCTCAGCTCGATCGGCGTTTCGTACAGCGTCATCAACAGCGCGTTCACGCACAACGAGGCCATCGGCAACGGCGCCAACCCACAGCGGCCCGGCACCCCAGGGGGCGGGAGCGGCGGCGCCGTTTACAACGACGGCAATACCTTCACGCTCACCGTCTGCGGCACGGTGATGGAGAACAACACGGCCAACGAGGGCGGCGGGGCGATCTTTTTCGTGAGCAACGACCGAAGCGGGAGCCTGGTCATCGAGGATTCGGTTTTGCGCAATAACCCGAGCGACGGTTTCGAAACCCAGGGCTACCCGGGCATCTTCGTCCTAGCGAACGGCGACCCTCAGGTGCGGAGCTCCGTCATCGAGTGACGGCTTCGCGGATTCGAGGCGCGTGACCGCGTGGGTCGCGTCGAGGAACTTCAAGACGGCAGCGAGCATGTGTGCGGTCCTAGGGGAGCAGAAGATGTCGAACGCGTGCTGCGCGCCGCCAAGCTCGGCGTACACGACGGGGGATTTCGAAACCTCGCGAAGCTCATCAGCAAACTGGCGGGCCTCTTCGACCGGCGCGAGGGTGTCGCGGTCTCCGTGAATCACGAAGAAGGGCGGCGCGTCCGGGTGGATGCGCTCGATCGGCGAGGCTCGACGGAACTTTTCGGGCTCTTCATCCCGAAACGCTTTCATGATCTTGCGTTCGAGCCGCCGGTACCAGAACGGGAGTCGGTTGGTGCCGAGGCGGCTCGTGAAGTCGTACACGCCGTAGATCGGCACGGCGGCTTGCACGCGGGTGTCGGCCTCTTCGAAGCCCGGTTGATACTCGGGGTCGTTGGCCGTCAATCCCATGAGGGCGGCGAGGTGACCACCCGCAGAGCCGCCGGTCACCGCGATGAAATCGGGGTCGATCCCCCATTGCTCGGCATGCGCGCGAATCCAGGCCAGGCCTGCCTTGAGGTCGATCAAATGTTCGGGAAACGTCGCGCCCGGGCTCAGGCGGTAGTTGAGATTGAAGCAGACCCAGCCGTTGGCCGCGAGGTGAGACAAGAGCGGCCAACCCTGCTCTCGCTTGTCGCCCATCACCCAAGAGCCGCCGTGGATTTGCAGGATCGCGGGTCGCTTTGCGCCGTCGTCGGCGGGTGCCACCACATCGAGCTTCAAGACCATGCCGGCCACACGCCGGTAGACGATGTCGCGCGTGACCCGGATGCCGCGTCGCTTCTTCGAGAACGGCAAGACGATGTTTCGGCGTGGCACGGGCTTGGTTTCGCGCACCGGCTCGACGCCTTCGAGGGCGGTGTCGAAGGTTTCTTTTGCCCGGTTGCCGTCCGCGAAGAGAACCAGGAGGCCGAGCCAAGAACCGAAAGTGATGAGCAGCGCGAGCCAGCCCGGCCAGGCGGCCAGCGCACCAAGCTCGACGAACAGCAGAGAGGCGATCGATTGCCACAGGACGTGATGCATTGCGAGCTCGGCAGTCAACCAGGAGCCAAAGAAGCTCGGCATGAAGAGCGCGGGAACGCGGCGCACCGGGACGAACGCGTTTGCCGTGAACAACGCACCGACCAGACTGACCGCCAAGAAGGCCCACGCGATCGTCGGTGCGCCGAGGAGCATCGCCGCGCCGCTCTATGCTCTCCGCCGGACGAAACGGCTGAGGAGGGGTTGCGGATTTTCGATAGCGAGCCGGTCGAGGGTGGCCTGCATGATCGACGTGATCTCTTCGTAGCAGCGATCGAGCACTTCTGGATCGTCGGCGCCTTCGGGACCGAAGCGCCTCCAGTCGAGCGGCTCGCAGACTTGGACCGTGATCTTTGCCGGAAGGGGCATGCCCGGAATCGCCGGGCTCGAAATCCCCCAGGGCACCTGAAAGAGCAGCGGCGCCCCGTCCATTCGAACCTTGTCCAAGCTCAGGAGCTTCGCCA
>CAMYMX010000552.1 GCA_947259605.1 uncultured Polyangiaceae bacterium
GCGCGAAGTCTTGCTGCGCTTTGGGCGTGTCGAGGTTTCGGAAGTGACCGGCCTCGCGATTCACGAAGAGTGATGCGACGACGTAGTCATAGACGGCATTCGCGGCGCCCAGGTCGGCCACCAGGCTCTGAGTCTGGGCGTCGACCAGGGTGATGATGTCGACTTTCCCGCGACGATACAGATCGGTGACCAGAACCAGGTTGTTGGCCGCCGCGACCGCGGCTTTGCGCGTGAGCTCCACCGTGGCGAGCGCCGCAGCGGCGCTGTAGAGCTCGGTGCGCACGCCGGTATCGATGTTCTGCTCGACGCGATCGAGCTCGGCGCTCAGTCGTTCGACCAAGATTGCGCTACGACGCATGTCCGCGACGCCCGAGCCACCCCGCGAAAGCGGAATCGCGAGGAAGAGCCCAACGTCCCAGCCGAACTTGTCGGGCTGCGGGATGTTGAGCGGATTTGGCTGCGGAACAGTGGCGCCTTCCCCGTCTCGCCAGAAGTCGTGCTGGACGCCGCCCTCGACGAAAAACTCGGGCAACCAAAGCTCCCGAGCGCGGCCTTGGTTGAGGCGTCGCTCCGCCGCTCTTCGCGCTTCGACTTGGCGGGCCTCGGGTGAGTTGCGCAAACCCTCGCTAACCATGAAATTCCTGAGCTTCTCGAAAGACCAGGGGTCGTTCATGTATTTGCTGATCGGGTCTTCTGGGGGTCGCGTTCGGCCAGCCTCGTCGACAGCCAGGTCGATCGGCGCAATCGGCCGTTCAGAGGGCCGGTTGAGCACCCGGTTCAGCTCGATCTTCGATTGCTCCACGATGGCCCGCGCGTCGACGACCGCCGCCTGGTTGTCGGCTAGCGTCACCTGCCAACGATAGAGCTCGCTCGCATTGGCGACCCCGACTTCGAGCCGAAGGCGAGCTAGCTCCAGGTACTCCCGCGTGAGTTGGATGTTCCTGCGCTGGATGCGCTCCTGCGCTTGGGCGCGGAGCACCGCGACGTAGGCCACGCCCGAGCTGAGCATGATGTCGAGGACATCGGTGAAGTAGCCGTACTCACGCCCCTGCTGCGCAAGCTTGCGTGTCTTGAAGCGCGTCCAGGCCCGCTCCGAATAGAGGCTCTGGCTCGCGCGGGCGAAGGTCGATGCTTGCCATTCGGCGACCTGCCCTCCGACGATGATCCGATCGGGGTCCTGATAGACGACGCCAACTTGCAGTTGCCCCTGGGGCAGCAAGGGGCCTCGATCGACTTTCACGCCTTCCTCGCCCGCCTCGACGAACCTCTCGGAGACCAGCAGATCCAAGTTCTTGTCGACCGCTTCCTTCATGGCGCGGCTCATCTGGAGGCGGTTCTCTTCTGCGGTTTCTTCTTCGTTCACGACGTTCGCTTCGAGCAGAACCTCGAAGGTCGGACGGACGCCGACGGCCCGCGCGGCCTGCACGTTGATCTGCAGGTCCTCACGCTCCTCGAAATCGACGTGAATCTGTGATGCAGGCCGGCCTTCGAGAATCAGGTCGAGGTTCAGCGCCGCTCGCTGAGCCCTTCGCTCGGAGTTGTTCGGTGAGCGGATCGACATCATCGCGCCCTGGTCCAACCAACGAGGACTGACCGCGATGTTCGGGATGCGGCGCTTGGTGATCTGATCGAGAAGCCGAACCCGAGCTTCGAGGCTGAGCTGAAGCATCGAAGAGAGGATCAGGCCGTCGGCGGTCTTGGGAATGGCAGCTAGCAAGGCCTCGACGGTCGGCTCCCCGATCGCGACGGTGACCTCTTGGATGCCAGTAACCGACGAAAGAATCGTCCGCTGCGACTCCTCTGCGAGGAGGACGATTGTTTTGGAGCCAGCGACCTCTCGGAGCCGCGCGGCCTCGTCGCGGATATCGAGCTCTTCGCTGATGTAGCAGAGGTTGCGTTTTCCGCTCACATCTCCTCTGCGAGGCAGCCCTTGTTGCCGCGCGCCAAACACAAACGGGAGAATCGTTGGCTTGGGTAGGTCCCTGCGCGCCGCAACGGCGAGCACTGCAAGGTGACCGAAGCCGAAGACGGCAGCGATCTCTGGGTCGGCGTACGCCTCATCGAGCTGACGTTCGACGCCTTCGGCCGTCCAATCGCCTTCGAAGCTCAGCGGCACCAAAACGACATCGAAGCGGTCCGAAAGCTGGCTTCGAATCTCGCGCGCCAAATCTTCGGTGATGGCGTCGAACACAGGCGATGGCCCGTCGAACACCGCGGTCACCTTCACCTGAGGCTTCTCGGATTGGGCGCCTGCAAGCGTAGGCGTGACGAGCAGGGCAATGAGGGATAGGCAAAGCAACCGCATAGGGGGCGAAGCATAGTCGACGAGTCTCCGATTCCCTAGGCCGCGTTGAGAAATTTCCGCAGCACTGAGCCGCGCGGCCGTGGTAGTTTGCCTTGGCAAGATGGGTCTACCTGCCTATGCTCGCGCGTCCCGAGAACAGCTCGGCAGCTTCGAACAATCGCCTTGAAGACGGAACCCTCCATGCCCCCTAGAATGCTTGCCCGCGGCCTCGTCGTGGCGCCTTTCGTGCTCGCGATTGCGATGCTTGTTTCTTGTAAGGAAGAGGTGGTCGTCGAACCCGAGCCGACCCCCAGGCCGATCAAGATCTACAGGCTCGAAGGGCAGCAGGGGACTACGCGGCCCGACTACCCGGGTCGCATCAAGGCCATCAAGGTCGTCGAGCTCGCCTTCGAGGTCGAGGGGCGCATCATCGACTGGAATGTGGAGGAAGGGCAGCGGGTCAAGAAGGGTCAAATCCTCTCGCGTCTCGATCCGCGCGACTATCAGGCCCAGGTCGAGGCCTCCCGTGCGCGGCTTCGGCTCGCCGACGCCGAGTATCGTCGCGAGAGCAAGCTGTTCGCATCCGGCTCCGGCACGCAGCGCGACCTCGACGTGGCGACTCGCTCGCGCGACGTAAGCCGTGCAGAGCTTCGGATCACGCAGAAGGCGCTCGAGGACACGCGCCTGCGGGCGACGTTCGATGG
>CAMYMX010000553.1 GCA_947259605.1 uncultured Polyangiaceae bacterium
CAAGGTTGCCGCTCTCAAAGATGCGAACCCGATGCTTGGTTTGCGGTGGGTGCGGCTCGGTATTCTGATCCCGGAGCTCACCCGGATGCAGGTGAGGGCCGTCTTCGAAGCCGCCTGCGAGGTCACGCGGGAAGGTCACAAAGCGATTCCGGAAATCATGATTCCACTCACCAGCCACGTGAACGAGCTGCGTCGCCAAAGGGCCGTGCTCGAAGCCGAGGCGCAGAAGGTGATGGAAGAGCAGGGCGTCGAGGTGAAGTACAAGTTCGGCACGATGATCGAGGTGCCCCGCGCCGCACTGACCGCCGATGAAATCGCCGAGTACGCCGAGTTCCTGTCCTTTGGGACCAACGACCTCACCCAGACGACGTTCGCGATGAGTCGCGACGACGCGGAGTCGGGCTTCCTGATGCGCTACCTCAGCGAGGGAATCCTTCCGGCGAATCCTTTCGCGACCCTCGACGAGCCGGGCGTCGGGAAGCTCATGCGGATGGCCGTCACCGAGGCGCGTAAGACTCGGCCTTCAATCGAAACCGGCGTCTGCGGCGAGCACGGCGGCGACCCGGCCTCGATTGCCATCTGTGATCGTTTGGGACTGGACTACGTCAGCTGCTCTCCGTACCGTGTACCGATCGCTCGGCTGTCGGCGGCGCAGTCTGCGCTGCGGAACCGGGCCGAGGAGTAAGCGGAGACTACTGGCCGTAGTACGCAATGGCCGTAAGCGTCGCGGCGTAGGCAACCAGCAGCACGATCGCGTCGGGTTCGAGCCGCCGGAACCGGGTGCGTTCCGATTCGCCGACGATGGCGGCCACGGCGATGGCCATCAGCAAAATCGCACCGAGCGCGGAGACGATTTGCGATTGGGAGACGGCGGCGAGAATCGGCCCTTCGGTATAAGCGATGTCGGCGAAGAGGAGCACGCTCATGTTGGCGACGTTGCTGCCGAACAGATTGCCGACCGCCATGTCGTAGGCGCCGATGCGCACCGACGCGATGGAGGCGATGAGCTCGGGTAGGGAGGTGGTGACGGCCAAGAGCGCAGCGCCCAAGAAGGTTTGCGCGATCCCCGTCGAGTCAGCGATGACTTTGACGCTGAGGGTGACCACCGGTGCGGTGATCAAGATCATCAAGGCCGACCCGGCAAAGCGGACCCAGAGGCTTCGGGTCGATCGTTCCGCGGCTTTCGCGCTCCAGCCGGTGGGCTTCTGAACGGAAACCTTCGGCACCTCGAGACCCGGCCGCGCCAGCAGAGGCATCCGGCGGAACCACGCAATGGACGCCGCGTAGAGAACGGCGATCAGAATCGGAGTGATGCCGACCCACCCGATGCCGAGCGTAGACCGTGTGAAGATGCTCAGCGCAACCATCGCCGTGAGCGCGATCGCCACGGCAGCCACCCGCGCATGACCAAGCTCCACCGAAGGCCAAACCCGTCCCCGGTAGAGCAGGTCGATGGTCGCCAGAATGGCCATGTTCGCCATCGAAGAGCCGAACAGATCGCCAAGCGCCAGATCAGGTGCACCCGCCCTGGCCGCAGTCACTTCGGTGACCAGCTCCGGCAGCGAAGTCGCAAACGCCAAGAGCATCGTCCCCACGAAAAGCCGACTCATCTTCGTCCGGTCGGCAATCTGGTCCGCATACCCGGCCAGCGAAGACCCCGCCCGCACCAGCACAGCCGCACTCACGACAAACACCACAACGGCCTGCCAAAGACTCATCCCGCCTCTCTAGCACGAAGGGGACACTCTCCGCGTACGCAACCCACCGGAGTTACACATTCTTTCAGGCAAAGATCGCAGCGACCCATGAGCCGAAAGCCCAGCCCCGAGCGCCCCGCCGACGCTCTGGTAAAGCTGGCCCGATTCTCGGGTTGCGTGTGGCACGGATTGCTCGGCTGAAGACGGTGATGGCACTTCGCCGGGCTTTTTGGCGGATGGACGCGTAGCTCACCTCGATCAGAGCACCGCCCTCCGAAGCGGTCGAAAAGTCACGGGTTCGCTGTTTACGACGACCGATCGCCGGGGTAACCTCGGTTCCCTTGGCCTCGCCCGGCCCTCTTGCGCTCTGAAGAAGGAGCTATCGTGCTCGACCGAAAGCTGACCTTGTCGCTCTGGGTAGGCGCCGCGCTCTTCGCGGCCGGCTGCAGCGGCAACTCCGTGTCGGTCCCCTGCTACTCCGAAGTGCTCATCGATCTCGAGGTCACCGTGGACGACGAAGGCAACAGCATCGCCCTCGACGAGGTGCTCTGGACCCTCACCGGAAACGGAATGGCCCCGATGTCGGGCGCGATCGATACAAGCGCTCAGGGTGCCACACCCTCGGTGGAGGTCTTCGGGCTAAACCCCGGCAGCTATCGGATCGATCTCGAAGCCAGCGCAGACGACGGCGAGACCCGCTGCCAAGGGTCGGCGCCCTTCGACGTGACGGAAGGCATTTCGACTGAGGTCGCCGTGCTCCTTCGATGCAAGGTCGGCCACCGTTTCGGCGCCGTTCGGGTGAACGGCAAGTTGAACATCTGCTCCGAGCTCATCAAGGCTGTCGTGGCTCCGCTGCAGACGTCCATCGGGAACCAGATCGCGGTTCAATCGCAAGCCGAGGACGAAGAGGGCGACCCGATCGCCTACGCTTGGACCACCGACAGCGGCAGCTTCGCGGATCCGTCTGCGGCGGCGACCTCGTACACCTGTGAAGAAACCGGGGACCACTCGGTGACCATCTCCGTGAGCGACGACGGCTTCGACCATTGCGTCGACAGCTGGACCGTCGCGATCCGCTGCGTCGACGAGGGCGGAACGGGCGGAACCGGCGGTGATGGCGGCGGCGGCATGGGCGGCAGCGGCGCAACGGGCGGCGCAGGTGGAATGGGCGGTGCCGGCGGCACGGGAGCAACGGGCGGTGCCGGCGGCACGGGTGGCAGCGGCGGAATGGGCGGTGCAGGCGGCACGGGCGGCAGCGGCGCAACGGGCGGCGCAGGTGGCATGGGC
>CAMYMX010000554.1 GCA_947259605.1 uncultured Polyangiaceae bacterium
CCGTGTGGGAACGTTTTTAAAACGCGACCGACCTCACGGTGCGCACGGCGGTAAAACGCCGTATGAAGCTCTACGGGAGAAATTATCCTAGTGAAAAACGTCCGGCATGATCCCTAACATCACAAGCCACGATCGACAGCCTGGGCAACGACGCACCGGGAGGTGTCTTGGATCCAGCGCGCTTCAAAGAGTCCAACTGGTTCGATAACGATGCCTTTTGGTGGAACGAAAACGCCACCGACTGGGCCTACACGGCAACCTGGGCCGCTCGCCATGAAGACCACCCGATCTACACGCCGGTGCATCGCTACGCGCGCGACGTCATCGTGAGCCTCAATCATTGGGTGGAAGGCTGGATCGATTGGAACATTGTGCTCGACAAGCGTGGCGGCCCCAATCACGTGGGCAACTATTGCGGCGCACCGATCATGATTGACGTGCAGTCCGGCCATGTCTACTACACGCCTATCTTCTACGTGCTGGCGCAGTTCAGTCGCATGATTCGTCCGGGCGATCGGGCTCTGCAGGCCAGCAAGCATCTCGACGGCCTCGAAGATGACGCGTTGCACGCCAGCGCCACCATCAACAGCTCCAAGTTGGTCAGCGTTCAACTACTGAATACGACCAAGCACCCCATCCGCTATTCGCTGCAAATCGGCAGCCAGTTTGCTCCGGTCACGATCGCCGCCAACGCGGTGCAGACCGTGCGGGTACAACTGTGAGGCAAACGCCATGGTGATCCGCTGCCGCCCGGTCTACTTCCGCATCACTTCATAAACGCGGTTGCTACACACGATTGGGCAAGCCTCGGCGAGCCTGGTCGCCTCCGGCGTGATCTCGTCGTCGACTTCGGACCGCGAAGCTCGAGGTTTCTATTCAACCAGAGGACCGTCCCCAACGGATGATTTTGAGAGCCCTTTCTCAAGACCACGAAAGGCGGTTACCATCCGTCCTCATGACGACCGTTCGCCAGGGGATGATGAGCCGGTTGCGCAATCTGCGTGATTGGCTTCGGCCCACTGGCGTCCAAGCCCAATACGGTCGCGTGTACGACCGGCTGACGCGTGCAGAACTGTCCCACGAGGACCCGCAGCTGTCGGAGAGTGATCTAGCGAGCCTGTTGGGGCCACCGGAAGGCCGGGTCGATCGCTTCCTTGGGCTGTACAGCGCCGAAGGTGGGCAGCTCGCGCTCGAGCGGTATGGCTTCTTGCAGCTGCTGCGTGACAAGGGCTTCGAGAATCTACTCCTATCGCTCGACACAAGCGATGCGTCACGTCACAGGCTGCGTATCCATTTCGACCGGCGGGATGCGGAACACCTGCTGATCGAAATGGTTCTCGGCTTTCGTCCGCTACGACTCCCCGACGGCACCACGCATAGGATGCTGAGCATCGAATGGCTGCTGATGCAGGATCCCCGTACCGACTTCCCGTCCGATCAACCGCCGCTGCCTGACCAAAGATATCCGGGCCTGGGCTTGTTCCGCTGGCAGGGGGAGCTGCTGCGGCTCATGGCGACACGACTTGGGTGCGACGGTCTGGTCAACAACCCGCAGGGATTCCACAACGCCAACCTCTATGGAAGGGCGATGAAGTTCGTCGATCCAGTCGACGAGGGGAGGTTCCGCGCGCTGGAGCGGGATCTGGCCAACCTTTCTTTACCAGTTGCCAGCAGCGCCGTCGCCATGGGACGGGTCCGAGAGGTCGATGGCGACACGCTTCGATGGCAGGGACGCCCACAGGTTCTCGCCATCAACCTGACGCTCCAGGCGTACTTCGAACGCGACCATTATCGCTCGACGGTCAAGCACGTACGCGACAGCACGAGGTTTCTGGTCGAAGACGATCAGATCCAAGATCCCCCCACCAGCGAGTGAGACCGGTCAGCGTGCTACCTTCAATCTCGTCGTCCACGTGATCTTCTAACGCTTCTCGGAGCTGCCTCCCTCTCCGAGACGCGCTTGGAGAGCGGAGCGCACCCGCTTCAAGATTTCGGGGTCGCGATGGAGCAAGTACACGATGTCGGCGCCGGTGAGCATTGCACCGAGCTCGAAGGCGAGTTGCTCGGGCGACTCCTCCGAACGGAGCTGCCCGAGCTCTGCGGCGCGCGTCGCGCTTTGCCTGAGCAGTGAAGCCCACCGCTTCTGCTCCTTGGCCACGCGATCGCGGATCGGCCCGGGGCGGCCGCCGACTTCGGCCGCCACAGACGCGAAGAAGCATCCGCTCGGCCACTCCCGAAAGGCGATGTGATCTAAGTAGCCCTCGCAGAGCGTGCGCAATCTCGGTGCGCCTTCGGGAGCGGCAAGGGCCGGCATCACCACTTCGTGCGTGAAGACCTCCCGCGCTTTGTCGATGATCGCGAATTGCAGGTCTTCTTTGGAGCCGAAGAGCCCGAAGAGCCCGCTCTTGCTGAGCTCTGCGGCCTCGGCGAGGCGTGATAGCGAGAGCCGCTCAAGCCCTTCGATCGCCGCGAGTCGTATCGCGGACTCGAGTACGCGTTCCCGGGACTTCTCACCGTCGATTCGGATGCGTTTGGATGGAGACATTTTCTTCCTTGACTCTTAGCACGCACGGTCGTACGGTCTAATTAATGCGCACGATCGTGCGCTCTAACCAGGAGCAAGCCCATGAAGAACCCGAGTTCTCTCGTCGCCCGCCGCCAAGACCCCCTCCGCCCGCTGTATCGTGAGGATCCAACCAAGGCGCTCTCCTATAAGGAAGTGCGCACGCTCTATACGGGCACGACCGATGCCGTCCATGGCAGGGTCATTCCAGCTGGATTCCCACAAGTCGCCTGGGATTACGGCATCGATGACACGGTCGGAGGCTTCGATGACCTCCCCAATCCGGGACATCTACTCTGCGCGGCGCTTGCGGCCTGCATGGACAGCACGGTGCGAATGATCGCCGATCGACTCGGCGTGCGCATCGAACGACTCGAAGTCGAGGTCAACGGCGACGCGGACGTCCGAGGTTGT